>JAGGUG010000113.1 GCA_021158625.1 Candidatus Omnitrophota bacterium
ATGTTAGATTTTGAGAAACCAATAATAGAATTGGAAGAGGAGATTAAGCGATTAAAGGATATTAGCGCTTCCCAAGAGCCTTCTTTGCGAGATGTCCAACCCGAAATAGAAAACTTAGAGAAAAAACTGAGGCAGACCACCAAAAAGATTTTTGCCAATCTAACCCCCTGGCAGAGAGCCCAGGTTGCCCGCCATCCCCAGCGTCCGCATACCTCCGATTATATAAATTTGCTGTTTAGCGATTTTATTGAATTGCACGGCGACCGCAAATTTGGCGACGATGCAGCAATTATAACCGGTTTTGCCAAATTAAGGGAAAGAAAACTCGTAGTAATCGGACATCAGAAGGGAAAAGATACCAAAGAAAATTTGCGCTATAATTTTGGTTGTGCAAATCCAGAAGGGTATCGGAAGGCACTGCGAGTAATGAAATTAGCAGAGAGATTTGAACTGCCAATAGTTATCTTTATTGATACGCCCGGGGCTTTCCCGGGAATAGAAGCCGAGGAACGCGGGCAGGCTGAAGCAATTGCCAACAATATAAGAGAGATGTTTAATATTGCTGTGCCGATTCTTATATTTATTATTGGCGAAGGGGGAAGCGGCGGGGCCCTCGGAATTGGAATTGGCGATAAGATAGCCATTTTAGAGAATGCTTATTACTCGGTAATTTCTCCCGAGGGCTGTGCGGCAATCCTCTGGAGAGATAGGGCAAAAGCAAATGAAGCTGCTCGCGCCTTAAAATTTACGGCTAAGGATTTATTGGCTTTAGGAATTGTTGACGAACTCATTCCCGAACCGATTGGTGGAGCGCACCGCAATCCTGAGGAGATGTCAGCGAGAATTGGCAAGAAGATAAGTAGATATCTGAATGAACTTTCCCCTTTTTCCAAAGACGAACTTTTACAAAGGAGATACGAGAAATTCAGGAAGATAGGGGAATGGGAGGAAATTTAAGCTACAGGCTACAAGCCACAGGTTGCAAGCCACAAGATAAAAAGCCTGCAGCTTGAAGCTTATGGCCTGAAACCTGTTATGGCCAAGCGTGATTATTATGAAATATTAGGAGTAAGCAGAGATGCCTCTCCGGAAGAGATAAAACAGGCCTATCGGAAGTTAGCCGTCCGCTACCATCCCGATAAAAATCCCCATAACCGTAAGGAAGCCGAAGAGAAATTTAAGGAGGTCTCTGAGGCCTATGAGGTTTTGAGCGATTCCCAGAAGAGAGCCGCCTATGACCAGTTTGGGCATTCGGGTGTAGGGGGAGGATTTGGGGCCGGATTTAGCGGGTTTGAGACCTTTAGCCGTGAGTTTGCCGGGATGGACCTCGGAGATATCTTTGGTGACTTCTTTGGGGGTATTTTTGGCGGAAGAAGAGAACGTCCCTCAGGCCGAAGAAGAGGAGCAGACCTTGAGTACACTATAAACATCTCTTTTGAAGAAGCGGCTTTCGGGACGGAGAAGATAATAAAACTTTCTCGTTATGATGTTTGCCCGAGATGCAAAGGGGAGGGTATTGAGCCGGGTAGCAAAAAAGTAGTTTGTCCTGATTGCGGAGGAAGGGGAGAGATTCGGGTAACCCAGGGATTTTTTAGCCTTACCCGCACCTGCCCGCGTTGCCGGGGAGAAGGGAATATTATTCAAAACCCCTGTTCTAAATGTAGAGGAGAAGGGAGGGTGCGTGCCAGCCGTAAAATCAAGGTCAAGATTCCTGCCGGTGTCCAGAATGAATCCCAATTAAGAGTTGCTGGTGAAGGAGAAGCCGGCCCAAAAGGTGGTCGGAGAGGGGATTTGTATCTGTTAATCTATGTTCAGCCACATAAGATTTTCCGACGCGAAGGAAACGATGTAATTTGTGAGGTTCCGATTAGTTTTCCTCAGGCCGCTTTAGGAGCAGAGATTGAGGTGCCCACACTGCGAGGATCTGTAAAGATAAAGATTCCCCCGGGCACACAAAGCCATAAGACATTTCGTCTGCGCGGAAAGGGAATTAAAGACATTCACGGATATGGACAGGGAGATGAGATAATAAAGGTAGTTGTTCGGACGCCCACGCATTTGAATAGCGAGCAGAAAAAACTGTTGCGGAGATTTCAAGAAATAAAATAAGATTTTTACCCACTTCCACACCCGGTGTGGAAGTAAGGTTCAAGGGGGTTAATTATGGAAGCAAAGAACGAGCAATTAAACAAGCAGAAAGCATTAGATTTAGCCCTTGCGCAAATTGAGAAGCAATTTGGTAAAGGTTCGATTATGAAATTAGGAGAGGGTAAGATAATGGATGTTCCGGTTATCCCTACGGGGAGTTTGACTTTAGATTTGGCTTTGGGTGTAGGTGGTGCTCCGCGGGGGAGGGTAATAGAGGTATTTGGCCCGGAATCCAGTGGAAAGACAACCTTGAGTTTGAGTGTGGTTGCCCAGGCTCAAAAGCGGGGAGGCGCAGCCGCCTTTATTGATGCTGAGCACGCTTTGGATCCTAATTATGCCCAGAAACTGGGAGTAAATCTCAAGGATTTACTAATTTCTCAACCCGATACCGGCGAGCAGGCATTGGAGATTGCCGAGACTCTCATCCGCAGCAATGCTCTGGATGTAATTGTTATTGACTCGGTAGCTGCTCTTGTTCCGCGAGTAGAGATTGAAGGAGAGATGGGCGATGCTCATATTGGTTTGCAGGCAAGATTAATGTCCCAGGCATTGCGAAAACTTACCGCGGCAATCTCCAAATCAAAGACATCGCTTATCTTTATTAATCAGATTCGAATGAAGATTGGAGTGATGTTTGGCAGTCCCGAGACCACTCCCGGAGGTAGGGCACTGAAATTTTATGCCTCTGTGCGCATTGACTTGCGCAGGATTTCCCAAATCAAGGAAGGAGAGAATATTATAGGGAGTCGGGTGAAGGCAAAGGTAGTAAAGAACAAGGTTGCTCCTCCTTTTAAGAGTGCCGAGTTTGATATTATGTATAATAAAGGGATTTCTTATGAAGGGGGAATTATTGACGCCGGTTTAGAGAAAGGGATTATTCAAAAAGCCGGGGCCTGGTTTTCTTATGGTGAGAGAAAGATTGGTCAGGGAAAGGAACAAGCAAGGAAGTTTTTAGAGGAAAACCCCCAGGTTGCTCAGGAGATTGAGAAGGAGATAAGACATCTTAAAAATCAGGATGTTTGATTACAGCGATTAAAACACAGATTACAGAGAATTGGAAAACAGGTATAATCGAGGATTATGTGAGGAAGCAGGTATGACAAAACCAAAAATCTGGCGATTTGGTGATAACCTGAATACCGACGATATAATTCCAGCGCGTTATCTAAATACCACATCGGTTACAGAATTGAGCGAGCATTGTATGGCCGATATTTGCCCTGAATTCAGTAAAGATGTCCAAAACGGAGATATTATTGTTGGGGGAGAGAATTTTGGTTGTGGTTCCTCGCGTGAACACGCCCCGCTTGCGATAAAAGGATGTGGTATCTCCTCTGTGATAGCAAAGAGTTTTGCCCGTATCTTTTTTCGGAATTGCATAAATATTGGTTTACCGATATTAGAGATTGCAGAGGCCGATAAACTAAGCGATGAGGAGATAATAAAAAGAGTAGGAGTATCCGCTTTTCCGAAATTTATTCAGGATATAATTGATAAGGGTGGGTTGATGGGGACGATAGATTAAATTCCAAATAACAAATCACAAATTGCAAATAAATTCCAATAACCAATGACCTAATGACCAAAACTGACAAGCGAAGCTTGTCATCCTGAAGGAGCAAAGCGACTGAAGGAACTCATAGAAATTAATGAGACCCTTCGGCTAAAGCCTCAGGGTGACGCCTCTGGCGTCAATTTGGTGCTTGTGATTTGTTTGTTATTTGGTGCTTGGTGCTTGGAATTTC
>JAGGUG010000026.1 GCA_021158625.1 Candidatus Omnitrophota bacterium
TGCTTATCAAATGAAAGACTACAAAGCTTTACCAATTGCAGTATTGGTACTCAAGATTTTTGCCTGGATTTCAGTAATTGCGGGAGTAATTGGAGGGATTAGCGGTATAGTAATGATGTTTACAGCTGTAACTGATGGGTTGCGGCTTTTTGCTGTTTCTCTTCTCTATGGTGGTTTGAGCTTTCTTTATCTTTATGCTCTCAGCGAGGTAATTCAGTTACTGATGAATCTGGAGAGGAATACGCGCAAGGAGTAGATAGAATTTCTAATTACTCCAATGTCTAAATCAATCTACACTAGGCAGTAGGCAAGTGGTAACTTTTATTTCCTATTTGCCTACTGCCAACTACCTACTGTTATATGAAGGAAGGTATGAGAAAAGCAGGTATCTTCTTTTTTATTTTTTTTATAGTCCTTTCAACATTATCCTGGGCGGCAGAGAATGATGCCCCTAAAATTATAGGTTTAAAGATAGAGGGCAATAAAAGGCTGAGCAAGGCATTTATTCTTTCCCATATCAGCTCCAAAATTGGTCGCCGGTTCTCTCCCAATATTTTAAATGATGATATTAAGCGGCTTTACAAAACAGGAAATTTTCAAGATGTGCGGGTGGATTTTTCTACAAAAGAAGAAGGGATAGAAATTACTATTACAGTAGTAGAAAAGCCGATTCTTGTTGATATTATCATAGAAGGTAATCGGGTGTTTAGTAAAAAATATATTAATGAGATTATAGGAGAAGGATTCTTAAACAGACCGCTTGATAAAGGAGAATTAAAGAAAAAGATGGATGAGTTCGCCAGCCTCTATAAACAAAAGGGTTATTATTTAGCTGAGGTAAAGGAAGAGGTTGATATTGATGCCGAGACAAATCAAGCAACTGTTTATATCTTGATTGATGAGGGTAATAAGATAAGAATTCGGCGTATTTTTGTGGAGGGAAATAAGGAATTTTCAGACAAAAGGATATTGAAGCTATTGAAGACAAAGAAGAAGTGGTGGTTTAATTCCGGGTTTTTTAAAGAGGATGTTTTCAAAAAAGACTTAGAGAGAGTAAAGAAATTTTATCAGGATGCCGGCTACAGTGATGTGAAGATAGTCCCGGATATTTCTTACGATGAGAGAATGCGGAATATGTTTATCACCCTCAATATCACGGAGGGCAATAAATATAATGTAGGTAAAATAATTATTAAAGGAAACAAGGCCCTTAAAGAGAGAGAGATAAAAAAGGAACTGAAGTTACTTCCCAATACTATCTTTAGTGACAAAAAATTGAGGGAGGATGCTCGCAATATTGAAAGATTCTATTTTGATAGAGGATATATTTCCTGTTCTGTTTTTCCGAAAACGCTTTTGAATAAAAGGACGGGTAAAATTGATATTGTTTTTCAAGTAGAGGAAGGCGATTTGACTTATGTGAATAGGGTTGATATCAAAGGGAATGCGATTACCAGGGATGTAGTGATTAGAAGAGAGCTCGAGATTCTCCCTGGCGACAGATTTGATGGGCAGAAATTGCGGCAGAGCCGTGAGAATCTAAAAAATCTTGACTATTTTGAAGAGATAAATTATGATATTCGGGATACTGCAGTCTCTAACAAAAAAGATTTAGTCGTGGAGGTCAAGGAGAAGAAAACCGGCGAATTTAGTTTTGGCGGGGGCTATAGTTCAGTGGATAAGGGAATTGGTTTTCTGGAGATTGTTCAGCGCAATTTTGATATAAATAATTTTCCTACCTTTAGCGGCGGCGGCCAGGACCTGCGACTGAGAGCAGAGCTTGGCCGCAGAAGAACAGATTATCTATTGAGCTTTACCGAACCCTGGTTTGGAGGGAGGCCCTTATCCGTAGGTTTCGATTTGTATAACCGCACCTGGGAGAGAGAGGATTATGATGAGGCGAGAACAGGTGGCGATATTCGCCTGGGAAAGGCTTTTAGCCGCATCTGGCGCTGGAATCTGACCTATTGTTGGGAAGAGGTTGAGATTAGCGATATTGGCGGCAATAGTTTAAACATTAAAGATATTAAAGACGAAGAGGGGGGAAATATACTTAGCTCTCTGACTGCTCAGATTATTCGGGACACCCGCGATAGCAAGATAGACCCTCACAAAGGAAGTGTATTTACTAATTCTCTAAAGTTCGCCGGTTTGGGCGGAGATAAAAAATTTAGCAAATACATTAGTGAAATAAACCAGTATATCTCTCCGGGCGAGGAAAGTCGGTTTAGAGACTTGATTTTGGAATTAAGATTAAGGGTTGGTGTAATCAATGACTGGAATGATTCAGGAGTGCCTATTTATGAGCGCTTTTACGCCGGGGGCGCAGGGACGATTCGTGGTTATAAATATAGAAAGGTAGGCCCGCGGGTTTTTGGCGAGCCTGTTGGTGGAAACTCAATGCTGATTGCAAACAGCGAACTTACTTTTCCGCTAATTAAGAGAGTAATCAAAGCTGCCCTTTTCTATGACCTTGGTAATGTCTGGGCAAAGAGCAGCGATATTGACCTTTCAAATTTAAAAACAGGAGCAGGGTTGGGTATCCGGATTAACACCCCTATCGGGCCATTAAAACTTGACTATGGTTATGGCTTTGACCCTGATCCCGGTGAGAAAAAAGAGGGGCATTTTTATTTTAGTATGAGTAGGGCGTGGTGATTTAACAGGAGTTTTGCATTTTTCGCTCTCGTGGTTTTTCATTAACGCTAAAATCTGCGTTTTTAAAATCGAAAAAAGGGGGAATGATGAAAAAAGTAGTTTTACTTTTAAGCATAATTTTTCTGTTAGGGATTGCTCAAATTGCTCTTTCAGCCGAGGTAAAGATTGGCTATGTAGATGTGCAGAAGGTTTTTAGTAGTTATAAGAGGACAAAAGACTTGAATAATAAACTGCAGGATGACCGAAAAAAGAGCGAGGAAGAAGCCGAGAAAAAGAGGAAGGAGATTGAGCGCCTCCAAAAGGAGGTGAA
>JAGGUG010000073.1 GCA_021158625.1 Candidatus Omnitrophota bacterium
AAAACCCTCTCTTTCTTGGGTAAACCTTTCTCTATAAATTCCTTTACAGATAAAACCTTTGCTCCTAAAGAACGCACATAAAATTTTATACCTTTATCATCGCTCACTACCACCATTTGTTTTCCCTTTCCTTTCTCCACCATCTTTTTAATTTTGTCATCAGCAGAGACACCTTTGGTAAAGATTACTCCTATTTTACTATTCGTTAAAGAAGGTAGAGAAACCCCCTTTTGCCCATCGAAAACAATAGTAACTTTATTTTTGCCCTGCGGTTTCTTCTCTTCAATAAATCTTATCAGCCCCTCTCTTTCGCCGCGTAAGGTCTTGCCACTCAAAAAACTCATCTGCCTGATTACATTATATCCATCAATAAGATAATGAAGCATTTTATTCCCAAATTATTTCTCCTGTTTCAAACACCGGCCCATCCTTGCATACCCGTTTGTAGACAAAGCTATTCTCTGGTTTTTTTGTTTTTTGGCCTGAAGCGTGCCTGCCCCGTAAGCTTGCCGTTCGGGGCAGCCTGGAGCTTGGAGCTTTTATCACACACCCCCGACAAGCGCCAACCCCGCAAGCCATTCTCTCTTCCAGAGAAACCTGACAGGGGATTTCATACTGCTGGGCTAATTGGGCTATCTCTTTTAGCATTGGGCGGGGACCGCAGGCATAAATACGGGGAACGGGGAACGGGGAACGGGAAGCTAATATATTTCTTAACAATTCTGTAACTTTGCCTTTGAAGCCTTGCGAGCCGTCGTCAGTAGCTACCTTTACCTCACAACCTAATCTTTCAAACTCATCCTTGCATAATATCTCCTTCTTTGTTTTCGCACCAATCAATACTAAAATTCGGTTTTCGGTTTTTGGCCTGCCCCGTAGGCTTGTCGTTCGGGGTTTCCGGTTTTTGGCAAGGTTCTGCGCTAAAAAGACCAACGGCGCAATCCCAACGCCGCCGCCAACTAAAACAGGGTAGAGGGTAAAGGGCAGAGGGCAGAGGGCAAAGCCTTTTCCTAAAGGACCGATAATATCTAATTCTTCTCCTGCTTTTTTCTCTGCCAAAATCCTTGTCCCCTCTCCTCTTACTCTATACAGAATTTCCATCTGTTTGAGTTTTTCTTTGTTTTTTAACTGGTGGCTGGTGACTGGTGGCTGGTGACTTATTTTATGTACGCTAAATGCTCTCCTTAAAAGGGGCTGATATTCATTGCTCGTATGCACATAAATAAACTGCCCCGGCTCTGCCTTTTGGGCAACTGCCGGGGCATCTAAACACATCTTAAAATAACCTCTGGCTATCTGAGTATTGGAGACAATCTTCGCTTGAATTTGCAACATTTTTTGCTTTGCAAGAACCTTCCTCGTCCCATCCCGAAAGCTTTCGAGATTCCGGACTCCTCAGGATGACCCCGAATATTCGGAGCTATTTCTGGCATCTTGAACAAAAATATGTTCCCCGTCCAGCTAAGGTTATCTTTTTAATCGGGTTTCCGCATTCAAAGCAGGGCTTTCCCTCCCGACCATAAACCTTAATCCTCTCTCCAAAATTTCCCTTTTCTCCGTGGGCATCGCGACAGGTATCTACTGACGAACCCCGATAGCGAATTCCCTCTTGCAAAACCTCCTTAATTGCTGAATAGACCTTCTCTATCTCTGTCAGGGTTAAACTATCGGCGCAGCGCAAGGGGCTTACTTTCGCCCGGAACAATATCTCCGCGGCATAAAGATTGCCGATACCGGCAATAAATCCTTGCTCCATCAACAGGGGTTTTATCTTAGTTTTCTTTCCTTTCAATATCTCTTGAAATCTTCGTAAAGTAAATTCCTTATCCAACGGCTCAAGGCCCATTTGTTTAATAAAAGGTAGTTCTTGCCAATCCTTGAGGAGGCGTATCTCTCCCATTACCCGCTGGTCAAGAAAATTTAGATATTTGCCATCAGAGAGAAGAAAAGCAACCTTGCTCTTTTCCTGCTTATCGCTATAAACAATCTGGCCGGTCATTCGCAAATGAATAACCAAATATTGGCGGGAGACTCTTAGAATGAGCACCTTGCCGCGGCGAAGGATCTCTCTAATCTCTTTGCCCTGCACTCCTTTGATAAAATCCTCCACACGCGGCTCTTTTATAACTTTGGCAACCTTTACCTCTACACCCTCAATCCTTTTGCCGATGACTATATCTTCTAAATCCCTCTTGATTGTTTCTATCTCGGGAAGCTCAGGCATATTCTTTTATAAACCACCCACACCTTTTATTTCTACATACTCAGGATGGTTTTCCAATTGTAATTGGCAATATTTTTCTCAATTAAGAAACTGTCGTCAGAGCAGGATATAATTGCAGCTGTTTTAATCTGCGAACCTAATTCTTGTTTCATCCGCTTTAAGGCGGTAATGTGTTTAGGAGTAATTGTCATTGCGCTTTTTATCTCAAACAGATGTATTTTACCTGCCCACTCTAAAACTAAATCTACCTCCAAGCCGTCTCGGGAACGTAAGTAGTACATAGAGGGTTTTTCTCCGAAATGCAAGAATCTTTTTAAAAAGTCACAAACAATCATTGTTTCAAATAAATTGCCGAAGCTTGGTCCATTGAGGAGGGACTGAGCGTTATTCAATCCGAGTAAATAGGAACATAGGGCAGAATCATTGAAATATAATTTAGGACTTTTCACTATGCGTTTGCCTATGTTTTTGTAATAAGGATAGAGCAGATATATCTGGTGCCCTGTTTCTAAAAGAGAAAGCCATCTTTTTGCCGTGGGCACACTAATTCCTATATCACGCGCCAATTCTGAGATATTTAGTATCTGACCTGTTCTGGTTGCACACAATCTTAAAAATCTCTCAAACTGGCTAAGATCGCCTATATTAGCTAAATTCCTCACATCTCTTTCCAAATAGGTAGTAATATATGAACTGCACCAGAGTTGTCGGTCAACATTTTTGTGGCAGGCAATCTCAGGATAGAAACCTCGTAGTAAAACTTCGCTTAAAGAAATTCCTTTGGGGTATTTATTTTTTATATTTAACTCCTTAATCCATTGTGAAACATCCTTTGTATTTTCAGCATTGCCAATCCGTTCGGAAAAAGAGAAGGGCAAAAGAGAAAGGATGGCTGCCCTACCAGCCAAAGATTGAGTAACATTATGCATAAGAGCAAAATTTTGAGAACCTATAAGTAGCCACTGTCCCGCTTTACGATGTCCATCTATTCTAGTTTTAATGTATGATAACAACTCAGGAAGATATTGTATCTCGTCTATAATTACAGGAGGGCTAAATTGCTCCAAGAACCCTATGGGGTCTTCTTTTGCTCTGATTCTTACATCAGGATTTTCTAAACTCACAAAGGTGTGAGTGTCGGAAAAAAGCATTTTTAAAAGTGTGGTTTTACCTGATTGGCGGGGACCAGTCAATACAATCGCTGGGAATCTCCTGATTGCTTTAAGGATGGTTTTTGCCAATGTGCGGGGTTTTAATTTCATGCTTTTATTCTACACCTTAATATTTAATATGTCAAGTTAAATATTCAGCCAAAATTTCATCTTCTTAAATTTAACATGAAAAATCAGCTGCCGCTATGAAACTCAGCGGAATAGCGGTCAGGTGCAGCGATTTGTTAGGCAAAAATTTATTAGCCGAATATGAATCATTAACTTAAGTAGTTATTGGTAGAATCTGAACCAATGCATAGAAAATTAGCGTTGTTATAGCATATCCATTTCAATCAGAAGAGCCTCATTTGTTTCTTTTTCTCCCCCTCAGAAAAAATCTTAATCCGGCCGTATTCTCCGTCATAGCCCGGTCTAATATCAACCTCCCCTTTTCGGACCTTAATAATTCCTTCACCGATTCGCTGAGGCAGTTCTTTTTTTATCTGCTCTTCGGGCATATTCAAGAGGATATTAAATTCATTGCCAAAACCCTGGGTTAAAGAGAGATATTCTCTCTGCACACCCACAGTCTCCTTGCCTGTATTATGCGCCTCAGCAATGATTTCATCAAGGGGAATTAGGCTCTTAAAAGGAATAGCTCCCTCTGGCTGAAAATTCTCCGGGCGGTCGGCAAGCTGCTCCACCCGGTTCATCACCCCCACAGTCAGGGGTTTGCCGCATTTAGGGCAGATGTTACCCCGTGCTTTTGTCTCGCTCGGTGAAAAACAAACATTACAATTGCGATGGCCATCAAAGTGGTATTTTCCCTCTTGAGGAAAGAACTCAATAGTAGATAAAAATCTCCTGTTGTCTTTCTTCTTTAAGGCATCAATGATCTCATAATAATCCATCTTGCAATCAAAGACATTTGCTTCTCGGCCAAGGCGGTTAGGAGAATGGGCATCGGAATTGCTTATGAGAGCGAATCTATCCAGCTCGCTCCAGCGCCAATTCATTGCCGGATCGCTGCTTAATCCTGTTTCCAAAGCATAAATATTGGGGGTCTCCTTATCAAAACACTCCTCTATTTTGTCAAAACCGGTCTGCGAACCGAATAGACCAAACCAAGGCGTCCAGGCGTGTGCCGGCACCAAAAAGCAATCCGGACAAATATCAAAAACAATCCGTGCAAGTTCAGCTGAATCCAACCCCAAGGTTGGACGCCCATCTGCAGCTAAATTTCCATAACTGCTCAGAACAGAATTAATCTCGTCAACAACCCTAAACGAAGGAGCAAAGATAAGATTATGAATTCTGCGATTTCTCCCATATTTAAAGTAGATATTATTGACCTCGGTAGTAAGGATAAAATGCACACCCTGGTAAATAAATAGACCGTTATTCAAGGGTTCTAATTTATTTTTTAATTCCTCGAGCCAGAGATGGTGGGTCCAGTCGCCTGTGCCTAAGAGGTCTATCCCCTTTAATTTTGCCCAGCGCACCAAATGCTCTATATCCATCTCTTTGCTGGTTGCCCGGCTATATTTGGAATGGATATGAAAATCAGCGATAAACATATTACAATTGGAGGCTGCAAACTACAAGCCACAGGTTTCAGACCTCAAGTTTTAGAACAAAATTTGCAAAAGTCCTACTTCTATTATTTCTTAACCAAGAAAAAAATAAAGGCCAAATATCCTAAAAATAGCATTAGCCCTTCTTTGCGGGTTATCTTATCTCTCCTCATAACGGCAAACAGAGAAGCACTAAATAGAAACAGTATCGGAAATTCAAACCGCAATGCTGAAGAAGTAATATTAATAGGTCCTATCAAAGGTACTATCCCTAAGATAAATAGAATATTAAAGATATTGCTTCCGACAATATTCCCTACGCTTATGCTGGGAATTTTTTTTAAGGAAGCGGCAAGAGAAGTAGCCAATTCGGGCAGAGATGTTCCGATAGCAAATACAGTAATAGCAATAATCCAGGGGCTTACCCCAAAAATCTTTGCCAGAGCTACGCCGGAGCGGACCATCAGATTTGCCCCCAAAACAACCAAACCCAAGGAAAGAATAGATGATATGCCAACTGCGAACTTTGAATTTATTCTTTTGAATATTTTTTTGAATTTGAAATTGGCTAAACTTTTCAACTCTGAGAATTCTAAGGAATGGGTCTTTGCGCCTTTATAAGCAAGAAAGAGGAAAGTGGCAAAGAAAGAAAGCAAAATAAAACCATCTATTCGACTTAGAACCAAATCCAGAGCCAAAAGATAAACAAAACCAACTGCCAGAAGCATTATTGGCAGTTCTCTTTTAAAGATATTTTTATTTACTGTCAAAGGGGAAAAAAGAGCGCAAAAACCCAGAACCAAACCAATGTTGGCAATACAGCTCCCGATGATATTTCCTAAGGCAATTTCTTTATAACCCCTTACCGCAGCAACAATACTTGTTCCGGCCTCGGGAGCAGATGTACCAAAGCCAACAATCACCAGACCAATAAATAAAGGGGTGAGTTTAAAAATATGACTAAGCTTTACCGAACTTTGAATAAGAGAGCTTGAGCCGAAGATTAAAACAACAAGCCCAGCTAAAAATAAGGAGGTATTTAAAATTATATCCATCTAATTTTTCATCTCTTGGTTTTTAACTTGCAGCCTATTTTTTGTACACCACCTTCCCACCACAAATTGTGCTAACTACTTCTCCTTTTAGTCTCCTTCCCAAAAATGCAGAATTTTTGCTCCGGGAAAGGAAATTCTCCTTTTTCACTGTCCACTCTTTGTCTAAATCAACGATGGCTAAATCGGCTGGACTACCAACACTCAGATTCCCGCCGCAGAGATTAAAAATTCTTGCCGGTTCGCTAGACATCTTCTCTATCAATTGTGAGAGAGTCAAAATATCCTTTTCTACCAGTTCGCTAATCCCGACGGCTAATGCCGTTTCCAAACCAATAGTACCAAAGGGGGCTTTGTCAAAGGGCAGTTCTTTCTCTTCTGAAGAATGCGGCGCATGGTCGGTAGCAATCGCATCAATAGTGCCGTCTCTTAATCCCTGTTTAATTGCTTCGACATCTTCTCTCGTGCGCAGAGGGGGATTTATCTTAAAATTAGGGTTAAAACTCCTCGTGCATTCCTCTGTAAGCGTCCAATAATGCGGCATCGTCTCGCAGGTTACCTTTATTCCCTTTTTCTTTGCCTCGCGAATTAATTCTACAGATTTTTGGCAACTGATATGGGCGAAGTGAATTCGAGCGTTTAGAAATTCAGCAATCTGCAAATCGCGGGCGACCATTATTGATTCGGCAATATCAGGGATTCCTTCCAGTCCTAAAACAGTGGAAAGAAAAGACTCATTCATCGAGCCATTCTTAGATAAATCTATATCTTCAGAATGAACACTGATTAATAAATCAAACATCCGGGCATACTCCAATGCCCGCCGCATAATTCCGGAATTCAAGAGAGGATTACCGTCATCAGACAAACCGATAACCCCGGCTTCCTTCAATTCCCCGAATTCGGCGAGCTTCCTGCCCTCTTGTCTTTCAGTCACCGCTCCAAAGGGATAAACATTTATCTTTGTCTCTTTAGCCTTTGCATAGATAAATTTAACTACCTCTTGATTATCAATTACCGGCTGGGTATTGGGCATACAACAGAGAGTAGTGAAGCCGCCCTTTGCCCCGGCCTCTGCTCCGCTTGAGATTGTCTCCTCATCCTCTCGGCCCGGCTCGCGCAAATGACAGTGAATATCAATTAATCCCGGAACTACAACCTTATTGCGGGCATCGATAATCTCACAATTATCCCTGTTTATCTTAGTTTTTATGCCGTTAGAAAGCCCCACCCCTCCGTGGGAAGCTCCGTCCTCTCTAACGGGGTTTATTTGGGCAATCTTCCCCTCGGCGATAAGAATATCGGCTATTTTATCAATCTTATTTTGAGGATCAATTACCCGTCCTTGTTTAATTAACAACATTTCTCTTTTAAACTTGCGTTTCAAAATTTGCTAATGAAACATTTAAGTCAGACTTGTTTGTTTCATTAACGACCCAGTTAATAAATAAATCACCGCCATCCTTACTGCCAAACCATTAGTCACCTGTTCTAAGACTACAGAACGAACATCGGCAATCTCAGAATCCAATTCCAGCCCACGATTTATTGGACCGGGATGCATAATTAAAATGTCTTTACTGGCTCGCCTTAGTCTCTCGCGCGTAATCCCAAACTGCCGGCGATATTCACGCAGAGAAGGAATCTGAGAGTCGATGGAATATCTCTCTTTTTGAATCCTCAAGACATTTAAAACATCTGCCTCTCTGATTGCTTCATCAATATCATAAACCACCTTTACCCCCATCTTTTCTATCTTTAGGGGTATGAGGGTAGAAGGGCCACAGACAGTTACTTCCGCTCCCAGTTTCTTCAAACCATAGATATTTGAACGGGCTACCCGACTATGGGCAATATCTCCAACGATAGAAACCTTCAACCCTTCTATCTTTCCTTTTTTCTCGCGAATAGTAAATAAATCAAGCAATGCCTGGGTAGGATGCTCATGGCAACCGTCACCGGCATTTATTACCCCGGCCGCAATTCGCGAGGCAACCTGCCAGGGCAAACCGGCAGAAGCATCCCTGATTATTACCAAATCAACACTCATCGCTTCAATATTTTTCACGCTATCCAGCAAGCTTTCTCCCTTTAAAATACTGCTCGTAGAAGAAGAAATAGAGATAGTATCGGCACTCAATCTCTTTGCCGCTAATTCAAAAGACGCCCGCGTTCGTGTGCTTGGTTCAAAAAAGAGAAGAGCTATTGTCTTTCCTCGTAAAGCAGGAACCTTCTTAACTTCACGCTGGGAAATTTCTTTAAAGGACTGAGCGTTATCTAAAATTAACTCAATCTCTTCTCTGCTCAGATCCTCTAACCCTAATAAATCTTTTTTGTTCCATTGTTTCTGGTTCATTGCTTTACCCTTTGCCCTTTAACCTATAGATTTTCACCTCATCCACTCCGTCTACCTCTTTCAATTTTACCTCTACCCTGTTAAATTCCGCCTTTGGCGGACTATTTAACAGGGTAAACTCTTACTTCATCCACTCCGTCTACCTCCCTCAGCATCACTTCCACTCTTTCCGATAGAGAGGTAGGGATGTTTTTACCTACATAGTCAGGACGGATAGGTAATTCCCGATGCCCGCGGTCAATCAGCACGGCCAATTCTATCTTTTCCGGTCGTCCAAAGTCAATTATGGCATCCAGAGCCGCCCGCACTGTCCTTCCGGTGAACAAAACATCGTCTACAAGAATAATTCTCTTTCCGCGGACATCAAAATTAATCTCTGTTTTCTTTACTATGGGCTGCGGAGAAATATCGCTTAAATCATCACGATAAAGTGTAATATCTAAAAAGCCAATCTCAACATCCCGGTGAATCCTTTGTTTAATCTCCTTGACAATACGCCGCGCTAAGTATGCCCCGCGGTTATAGATGCCAATAACCGCCAGATTATCTTTGTGGTTTTTTATACCTCCACTCTGGGCAACTCCCTTTTCTAAAATTTCACAACTTATCCGCCTAACTGCTCGTTCAATCTCTTTTTTGTTCATTCAATGACACCACAATTTAGGCGACTGCCTGCCTCGTAGCTCGCCGAAGGCGATGGTACTGGGGTAGGGACACTAAATTGTATGGTGGAATTGAACCCAGCACTAATTTTCTACTACGGTTAAGCATCTCTGAAAAATTAGTGCTGGGTAAATTCAGCCGGCATCCTGACGTTGCGTCGGGATGGGCTTCATTTAAAAAAATAGCCCTTGATTCCACAATTATGAAACCAAGGGCTATATAATTTTCTCTTAGATAAAAAGGTGCGGAGTAAATTTTTCATTTTCTCCTTTATTAGTCTCACCGGACTAATTTAAAAGGAATAATGCCTCGCTGCCTCGGCATAAACATAAGATTAA
>JAGGUG010000112.1 GCA_021158625.1 Candidatus Omnitrophota bacterium
CCTTCCCTCGCCTCCAACCTTTTGGGGTTATTGTATTGAATCAAACGATAAGCTGCATCTAAAATCCTCTGGGTTGAACGGTAATTTTTGGTCAAGACTATCTCTCTGAGGTCGGGATATGCCTTTTTGAAGTTCAGGATATTGCCAATTGCCGCGCCGCGGAAGCGATAGATTGCCTGGTCATCGTCAGCGACGGCAGTAACATTATTTTGCTTCCCGCTCAAAAGTCTCACCAATTGAAACTGACTATAATTCGTATCCTGAAATTCATCCACTAAGATATATCTAAATTTCTGCTGATACTCCTTTAAAATAGCCGGATGCTCACGAAAGAGTTTTAGGGTTAGATAAACCTGATTGCCAAAATCCACACAATTATTTTCTAATAATAATTGCTCATATTTTTGATAAGAAAGAGCAATCTCTTTCTGACGCTGGGCAAGTTCTTTCTCCTCCGGGCTCTTTGCTTCTTTTTCTAACTCTTCTGCGTATCTTAAATACTCCTGGGGCCCCACATCCTCATCCTTTGCCCGACTGAATAAACCGACGATTGCCTCAATGTAGCGAGTAGGATTGCCTAAGGGGCGATAAGAAGAAAGGGGAAATTTAAAGAGGTGTTCTTTGAAAAAGATAATCTGCTCGGCTTTGGTCAAGACCTTAAAATCGGCAGTCAGACCCATCTCTAAAGCGTTTTCTCTCAAGAGTTCATCGCCAAAGGAATGAAAGGTGCTGATTAAAACATCGGCATAGCCATAGGGAATGAGAAGGTCAACCCGCTCTTCCATCTCGGCGGCGGCTTTATCGGTAAAGGTAAGGGCTAAAATCTCCGACGGCTTTGCTTTTTTGGTAGAAATCAGGTAGGCAATTTTGCGGGTAATCACGCTGGTCTTGCCTGTTCCTGCCCCGGCGATAATCAAGAGGGGCTTTTCGTCAAAAAGCACTGCCTCTTTCTGTTCGTCATTTAATCCTTCTAAGACCTTATTCATCAAGATAAGCACCAAATAACAAGCACCAAATAACAAATAAATAACAAGCACCAAATAACAATGACCGAAACGAAAAAGAATTTAGGGAATTATTGTTTTGGTCATTGATTATCGGAATTTGGAGCTTATTTGGAATTTGTGATTTGTGATTTGGAATTTTCCTCAATTCTTAAACAGCTCCAGCTCCTTTCTCTCCTGACTCACTCCGAGAAGTTTATCGCTAAAGCGGGCTAATTTTCTCTCGGCGTCCTCGTATTTATTTCTGGTATTTCCAAGATGCTTACCGATTAAAACAAAATCCTCGCTAAACTTTGCCAAATCCTGATTTAACCTGCCTAAATTGGCGATAATCCTCTGGACATTCTTCTCTATTTGCATCCCCCGCAGTCCCTGAACAATAACCATCAGATAGGCATAGAAACTATTTGGCGAAACCAGTATTATCTTTTTGGAAAGGGCGTAAGAACAAATATCTGCTGTCTCCTTCTTGATTATCGTTTCGTAATAGACATTCTCGGCCGGGATATAAAGCAGGGCAAAATCATAGGTCCCTTCGTCGGGAAGGATATACTTATCGGCTACGGCGTCAATATGCTTTTGGACATCGCGGACAAACTCCTTATGCAATTTCTTTCTTTCTTCCTGATTTTCTTCCTCAATCATCTTTTTAAAATTCTCTAAGGGAAATTTGGAATCCACCGGCACTAATTTCTCTCCCAAACGAATTACCGCATCCACCTGGACCCCGTTTTTAAAACTATGCTGGAGAGTAAAATACTCCCGGGGGAGGATTTGAGAAAGTAGATTCTCTAACAAAAACTCTCCTATCTCTCCGCGAAACTTGGGGGCCTTGAGAAGGTTCTCCAGACGGGAAATATCCCTGCCTACTTCATACATCCTATTGCTCGCCTCTTTTAATTCCCCTAATCTGTTCTGTATGGGAGCGATTACCGCCGCAGCTCTATCCAATCTCTCCCCGATATTCCTGTTGGTTTGTTGCAGAACCTCGGCGTTCTCCTTAAGCCGCTGGTTGACCTGTTCGGTTATCACATTTAACTGGCTATTCATCTGAGCAGTGAGTTGACCAATTTGCTGATTGAGCATCAATAGACCCTGCTTATCTCCCCTTGCTCTACTGCTGTTGATGATATCAAAAATCAAAAGAGCAACTATGCCAACAATTAAAACAATAATTAGAGCATTCATTCATTCCTCCAGATAAATATACTAAAGAACTTTATTTTTCGGCGTGAAACCTGTAGCTTGAAGCTTACCTCTCCTCAATAAACAACCTCCTTATCCTCCTTCCCAAACTCGGTTTGGGCGGGTTCTCCGAAGCATCAAATTTCTCAGATTTTGCCTGGACTTTCGCAAAATATTTTTTAAATACATCAGCCACTTCCGGGGAATCAATCAAAACCGAGGACTCGTTATTTTTGTCCAAGGCATAATAAGACCAGTTTGTGCTGCCGATAACTACATATCTTCCATCAATAATGATTAATTTATTATGGCTGGTTTTTTTAAAATCGTCTAACCAAACCCGGACGCCACCTTCGCTAAGAATCCTAGCTGTTGCTTTATTTTCGGCTGTATTCTTTTCGTTCCAATCAGATTGGTCAAGGATTACCTGGACATCTACACCCCGCTTAGCCGCTGAAATTAGTTCTCGGATTAATCTATTAGACGAACTATCGGGGTATTCTTGATAATAACGCGCTATGTAAAGAATAATATAGACTGACTGCTCTGCCTCGGAAATAAGCGAACGGACCTGGGAAAAGTACTTTCTATTGCAGATTGGTTTCACATCCGCAGAAAAAGAAAAGCAAAAATCGGCTTTAAGGAGAAAAAGAAGAAGAAAAGTAAATAATAGTATTCGGCGTCTTTTGAGCATTCAATGACACCACAATTTAGGCAATTCCGAAAGCGTTCGGGAGAGACTAAATTGTATGGTGGAATTGAACCCCCACACCAATTTTCTAAGATGCTTAGCTAAAACAGAAATTGGTGTGGGGGTAAATTCAACTAAGCCCAGCACTTTCAGAAAGTGCTGGGCAAGTTTCATTTATTCTACCCCATCCCCCTCCAAAAGTCAAGATTGCCTCGTTACCGCTCGGCAATCTGATTACAGTAATTAAAATAGATTACAGAGATATTTAAAAGGGTTTTGAAACAAAAAAGAGGAGAAAGCGAAAAGATAGATTCAGCAAGTTATAATGTAGGAAATATAGGCTTGCGGTAAACCCCCTTAGAAAGGGCGGGCTTTCTAACGGGGTAAAGATTTAAAAAGGTATTTAATATTCTTGTTCAGTAGTTAAAGGGACTATTTTAAGATTGATGCTCGTTTGGTCAAAGTCTGTTATTTCGAGTGTAAAATCTGGAAAATCCATATTTATTATTTCATCTGCGAGCTTCTCTACAGAGCCTATATATCTTATCTCTAACTCTGAAGTTTGAGAAACCGAGAACTTCCTTTGATAAATACTTTTTACACCTTTTATCTCGGATAACCTCTGTTTGAATTGGTTTAAGGTCGGATAATCAGGGGCTTTTACATTTATTGATACAGAGATTGGTGCACCAGTGATAGTCAATACAGATTTTTCTTCGGGTTTCCTTACGCGCTCTACCCTCGCGCACCCACTTAAAAACACTATCAGCATAACCCCAGTCCAGAAAGGCATAAACCGTTTAATCTTCACTCCTCCTCCTTTTTTTCTGCTTTATCCTTTAACTCCTCTTTCGGTTTATTTATCTCCTCTTCAATTCTATCAAAGAATCTTTGATAAAATTTCCGGTCTTCGATTATTTTCTCTTCCTCCTTAATCTTTGAAGCCTCCTTACCTCCCCCGCCGGGCAAGGGAATGAGCCATAAAAAGAAACGGGTTCTATCAGCCACAAATAATCTTTCGCTTGTCTGAAGGGCATTAAGGTAAAGAATGGATTTATCTATCTCGGGAATTATCTTCGCCTGCAAGATTAAAATAATGTTTCTTTTACCCTTCTGGAAATATCTCTTTGCTAAAATAAAACCTTTCTCTTTATCTTCTTTCTCAATAGCAAACTGCTGGGAATAGATAACCTTAATAACTGCCTGATAGAGAAGGTCAGGGGGGAGAGAGAACTCTCTAGAATTATAAGTTGCTTTCTCTTTAAAGACCTCCTTTGAAGGGTTAAAGGTAGCACATCCTGAAAGAAGAAGAACGCCAACTATCGCTAATCCTACTCTCCAATTCCTTATTTTTTCATTCATTCTCTTCGCCTCCTATTGGTTTTTGATAACTCCTCTCGGAGTTTTGCTCTAAAACTCCGCCTTGCTTTTTTGGTCAGTTCTGAAACTTAAGGCTTGTTAGCTAAACCCCGTTACAAAGGGCGGGGCCTTCTAACGGACTAAATTATCATAAAGCCAGAATTTTGTCAAGTATGTAGAGTGAACCCCGTTAGAAAGGACGGGGCTTTAACCCCGCCCTTTCTTAATAAACATTCTTTCCCCGCCCACGGAGGGGCGGGGCCTTCTAACGGGGTGAAGTTAGGCAAAATAGCCAGGGACCTGTGCGTTGGGAAGCAAATCTGTAGTTTCTCCAGAAACTATACTAAAAACGCCTCTTTTTAAGAGGCGCTTTTAGCAGGAGGCAGCAAGATGAGAAATTTTCAGGCTACCTTAGAACTTATAAGTTGTCGCAAAACTCATTGCTGTTTCATCAATGAATCTACCTTCAAGATTCAAGGTCCAATTCTCAGCGATTTTGTAATCTGTGCCGAGAAACACACCGAAGTTGTCATTGGCCTTGAATTTAATTTTGCTATCTTCACTTTTGTATTCTATTCTTTGGTCAGAATATTTGACTCCAAAGTAAGGGACAAAATTCTCGATTTCTTTGGCGATATAGGGTGCAACATGCCAGGCTTGAAAAGTCATATCTCCTTTCCATGACTCTGATGGATCATCAATTGGAATTGGAGTTCCTGTATCATCATACACAGAAAGCGTTCCTGTTGCCTTGAAATCATTCTTGTGCCTTAGATACAGGACATCACAACCAATAATCCAATCATCTTCTAAAGGGTATGTACCTTTCACACCAAAGCCGTAAGCAAAGGCATTATCACCTCTTAACTTTGTAGAAGCTTCCCATATACCAGTATCACCGGTAGCTGAATTCTCCCATATTCCGCTTTTCTTGCCTTTGGCTTCAAAATCAGCCATGCCAAGTTTTACATAAACATCTAAGTTATCAAACAAGCCATAGCTTATCTTAAGCATTGTTCGATACATCTTATCAACTTCGCTTTTGAGCTTGCCAGTTGCAGCAATAGTAGTCTCTACTATCTCGCTAACAGACACATCCTTCGTATCTCTATCAAAAACAAATTCCTGATCCAAACCAAGAGTAAACTTTCCCGCGCCTTGCGTTTCTACCCCGCCTATGCTTGCGGCATAAACAGTCAGAGGCATGCATAAAAGGGTTACTAAACTTAAAAGAATTAGCTTTTTCATCTTTCACCTCCATTTGCTTTTGAATTTAAACAATTACAATTTTTACGTACAACAGAAGCTTTGTCTTTCATATCATCTATCATCACCTCCTCTTCTAACAGATTTGCGTCCATTAACTCATTGCCATGGAACTTCCCTGCTCAACCAGCAAATTTCCAATTAAATTACTTCATTTGTAATGCCGTATTGTGCTTTTCATTTTAAAAAAAATTATCTATACTCCTTGAAAGCAGTTAAAAATCTGACTCTTAGTTCTTCCTCACCTTTAACTCCCTTAATATCTATATCTAATTTTTGGGCCACCTTGATCAATGTCCTCATAATTGCTGCTCTGGATAACTTCTTGCCACCTGTAAATTTTGTATCCTTTGATATCTTATCCAGAAAGCACATCTGGCTTTTGTTTAGGGTCGTGGTTGACCAGAATGCCTCTTTGCTCATTTCTCCTCCGCTTGTAAGGTTCAATTGTGCATTTCAAATGCAAAAAAATAAATAAAAAAAATGAATAAATAAAAGAGCTCTAAACTTTAGCTCTAACCTTTTTTGTAATCCCTTATTGCTTTTAGAAATCTTTTTTCTAACTCCTCTTCTGTTCTTACTCCCGAAACATCAATCTTAAGTTCCATAACTGCATTCAGTAAACTCCGCAAGACATAGGACTTAGGCAACTTGTATCCGCCGGATGCCTTCATATCGTTGCTTAATCTCTGCAACCAGGATTCCATATCTTTTGTGATAGAGACAGGAATCCTGAAGAGGTCTTTTCTCACCTCGCTTCTGAATCTACCCGGACTATGTGTTTTCTGCATGGTCTTAATTTTAGAAATTAAGTGACAGGTCAAGGAGTTTTTTCAAATAAAATTCCCCGCTTGCTCAAACTAAGTAGAATTATGAATTTGCCAAGTACTTAATTGCACACTTCAAATTATACCAGTTTAAAATTTCTTGTCAAGTATTTTTTTCTCAGTAATCCCCTCTGCAAGAATTAAGAAAAACGGACTTCCGTTGACAATCATCTAAAATGATAGTATTATGTTAGCAAATGCAGAAATGGTTGACAAATTTAAAAATAATTCTCAAAAAATCCCTTGATTTAATCTATCCCTTAAATTGCGTCATCTGCAAAAGAAAACTAAATTTTGATGATGGTTCTTATCTTTGCAGCGAATGCTACAGCAAAATCATCAGAAATAAACCTCCTTTCTCGGTTAAATGCGATTGTTCGCCAGTTTATTTTCAGCGGGCTTGGGCAGTGGGTAAATATACGGGCATAATCAAAGACCTGATTCACCTGTTTAAATATCACCGACAACAATATCTATCAAAACCATTAGGGAAATTGATGGTTGATTTTATAAAGACAAATTTAAACTGGCAAACAATAGATGTCCTTGTTCCTGTTCCCTTGCACCCCAGAAAACTTCGCCAGCGGGAGTTTAATCAATCTGAACTTCTGGCTAAAGAAATCAACAAACAAATTTCCATACCTCTTGCCAATGCCCTAATCCGCATCAAGCAAACCTCCTCTCAGACCATCCTTCCCCCGGAAAAGCGGCTTTCCAATATTGCCGGGGCTTTCAAAATGAGAGAGCAAAAAGAGGTTGCTCAAAAGTCTATCCTTCTCATTGATGATGTGCTTACCAGTGGAGCGACGGCTAACGAATGCGCCCGGGTTTTAAAGCAAGGAGGGGCAAAGAGGATAGAGGTTTTGGCACTTGCGGGGAAATAAAACCAATTGGCAGTAAGCAGTAGGCAGTAGGCAATGAAAATTCTAAACTCCTATATCTTAAAAGAATTGCGTAATTCCTTCATCTTCGCTTTTGTTATTTTTACCTTTATTCTGATTCTCGGCAATCTTATAAAATTAGCCGATTTGGTAATCAATAAAGGAGTGAATTTAGTCTCTGTAGGAAAACTCTTTCTTCTCCTTCTTCCCTCTTTACTAAACTACACAGTTCCGATAGCTGTGCTTGTGGCTATCCTTTTAACCTTTGGTCATCTCTCTGCTAATAATGAAATTACCGCCATTCGCTGCTCGGGTTTTGCTCTCTATCGACTTCTGATGCCTCTAATAACAATAGGGACTATAATAAGTTTATCTCTGGTAGTTCTGGAAAATCATATCATCCCCTGGAGTCACTTTGCTTCTCGAAAAACCATTATTGGAATTGGCGCCCGTAAACCGACCTCTTATTTAGAGAGTGGTCGTTTTATCAAGGAATTCAAGGATTACATCATCTTCATCCATGAGATTAAAGGAAATAAACTAAAGCACATCCGTATCTATCAACCGCGGAAAGGCAAAAAAACACGCACGATTATTGCCCGCGAAGGACTAATTTTATCGGCTTCCTCACCCAAAGAAAAAAAGATTATCTTAAAGTTGATTAAGGGTTCCAGCGAGGAGCAAGACCCAACCGAGCCAAGTAAATTTTATAAATGCGATTTTGAGGAATACCCTTTAATTCTGAACCTCACACAAGAGTTAAAAAGAAAAAAAATAGAAAAAAAGATTAAAGATATGAGTATTAAAGAATTGAAAGAGGAAATAAAACAGTTAAGGAAAAAAGGAATCTCGGTTATTCCCTTAATTGCCGAAATACAGCGAAAATTCTCTTTTTCTTTTTCGGTGCTTGCCTTTATAATTATTGGCTTTCCCTTGGGAGTAATTACTAAACGCGGAGAAAAATCCATCGGATTTAGCCTGGGATTGGGTATTATTCTATTTTATTATTTGCTAATGGCCGCAGGCAAAGGATTGATTATCTCTAAAAACGCAAATCCCTATTTCTGGATGTGGCTGCCGAATATAATTATTACCGCCGTGGGTTTAATTCTAACTTATTTGGCGGTTGAGAGATAACGCAATTTAGCAAAGAATTTGCCAAAATTTGGAAATTCCAAGCACCAAGCACCAAATAACAAACAAATCACAAGCACCAAATTGACGCCAGAGGCGTCACCCTGAGGCTTTA
>JAGGUG010000037.1 GCA_021158625.1 Candidatus Omnitrophota bacterium
AATATCCCTAAAATTAAACTCGCTGTTGCTAATTTGCTTTTTTTAATCGCTTGCATAATAATTACTGTTTAAACTTATCTGTTATATCTACTATCTCCCAATCAGAAGGGAGATTAAATTCGTCTTCGCTGATTTCATTTATGCGGGAGAATTTTAAGAAAATAGTCATAATTTCTTTTCCTTGCTTATCATAAAAAATATTCATTTTAGGCAAACCGTCATTGGCACTTAGATATGTTAACATCTTGTCAAGAAAAGTGGGCAGTTTCTTAGCCTTGGTGGGTTCTAAGTCCTCTTTAGATTGTTCAAATACAAAGATTTTTCCTCGCCTAAGTTTTCTATAGCTTTTAGTTTACCCGAATCATTTATTATTGCTGTTTTTAATTCTGTAATATCTATATTGATAGCTGGCATAGCAGTTGCCAAAACCTTTTCTTTTGCTTGCGGAGTTAATTTTGTCAAATCTATAGCGTAGGCTATTTTTTCTATAGGATTACTCTGCCAGAATTTTTTCCCATCACTAACAGCAATAAACCGTTGCGTAGATGAATCTACTTTAATAGCAGTATCTACCTTGATCTTAGCCGGCAAAATACAAATTTCATAACCCTCTTTTTCTACTTTTGCTCCATCTGGATGAAAAGCGGTTGATTTAAAATCCATGCGATAACTTTTTATCTTCGCTACCTTTTCTTCAATCTCAGCAATTGCCTGCAAAGCTGCGTCTTTGGCAGATTCATCTTTCTGTTTTTCATAAATAGACACCTCTTCTGATTCTGAAGAGGTGTCTTCTATATCTTTTTGAAAAATAGGCAATTCTTCTTCCTCTTTTGCTTCTGGAAAAGAACTATATTTTTCCGAAGGCATTTGTGAAGAAGTTTGAGCTGTCTTTTGCATCGCTATGTTTCTTGCTCGAATAAAATTGGGAATGATTACTGTTATTGCTAAAATAATCGGCAAAATAAATGAAATTAAAAATAAGACAATCCCCAAAACGGTATGCTTTTTTTCTTTTGCCACTACTGTTGTCCCCGAGATCTTATCGTGCAAACCCTGTTTCTTTTTATCCCAGCCAATCATCAAGTATCCGATATAAAATATAAGACCTGAAATAAAATATCCCAAAAGTCCTCGCAAGAATCCCTTTCCATAAGTCAAATCTAACCCGTCCAATCTGACTACCTTTAATCCTAAAATCTTCTTTCCTGGCGTCTGTCCGGTTGTGCCGTAGAAATAAGGGAAATAGAGAATAGCTAAGAGGAAATAGAGTATCTGTCCCAAGATAGGGATAAAGTTCAAGATAACAGAAGCTACGCCCAAAATAATTCCATCAATAAAATAGGCCGCAAACCTCTCCCAAAATCCCCCCAAACGCACAAATTCATCATCAAACACATTCAAGTCCAAATTTTCTTCCATTTTGTGCCTCCCGTTCCTTATAGGGGCGATAGAGAAGTTGCCTCTATATTACTTTTCCTTTCTCGCCGAAGGCGAGAGCCGAAGCCTCGAAACTTCGGGGCTGAGGATAGCTAGGGGATTTACCAGATTTCTCTCCTTCTAAACCTTTTCCAACTAATGAATTCCTCTTAATTTCCATCTAATTAGTCTATCCCGTTTTGATGAAGCTCGCACAATGAGTTCGTTCATTTGCCGAAGCCACTCTAACTTTTTCTTGGGAGATATCTTCATAAGCCGCAAAAGGCGTTCTTCTTCTGTTTCCTCTTTGAACATTATGTATTCTCCCTCAATTTTTTTATCTTTTTTAATTCTTCTATATCTAACTTATCAACTGCCCGTCCTGTTTTTTTCTTCATCTTGATTAGCTTATTTATAGAAATTACGGGCAATCTCAAATCATCAACCTTAATCCATATAACATCCTTTCTCGCCTCTTCAAAAGATACTGGCGATTCTATAACTATATCCACTTCTTTTAGTTCATTTTCTTTGTAAAAGTTAAATGCTTTCATATGCTTATTTTTAATCCAATCTTTCCGGTTTTTCTCATCTGCAATCTTTATTGGGTCAATAGGTTGTCGGATGCGATAATTCTGTTTTTTTAAGATTTTAACAATCTTCCCGAGATTATCATCGCTCATCTCAACAAGAATATCTAAATCAGCTGTAGTGCGCATTGGTCCAAGGAGATTCACAGCAAATCCGCCTACAATTACATATTTAACTTTCTGTTTTTGAAACGCCTTTAATACCTCTTCATAAAAAAACATTTTTGCATCTCTAGATAGCTTATACCTATTTCCTTTTCTTTTTAATCTCGCGAATTTAACACACCCAAAACCAAAAATGCCGAGTAAATAAGGATATAAATAAGCCCAAATGCCGGGATAACGACATTAAACAAAAGGAACAGAGTTGCTAAGAAAGTTGCCGGTGTAAGGGCATAAACTCCAATATTGAGCAGGTCTTTATATTGCAACTCTACCTTGGCAAGGGTATTTGTAATCAGAGAAACCGGGCTGAATAAAAACAACTGCAGAAATTTAGCAATCAGAAAATAGATAAACAGGAAGATAAAGATGGGCAGAAAGGCAATCTGCCAGAGTTTTCTTGCCCATCTATTTAATAAATCATAGGTCAAAATGAAGGATTTTTGGGGAGAAATAAATTCAGCAATCTCTCCTCTTGTTTCATCACCCCGCCTTATAGTCAGAGACTCTATCTCTGCAAAATCCTGTTCTTTTATCTCTACTCCACCAGTAGGTTTTGTTTGCTTAAGAATCATTTTGGTCTTAGTTATCAAAAGCCCATTTTTATAATTATCTAAAGAGGTAATTTGCCCCGTAGTATCAATAACAAAAGCAAATTCTTTATTCTCAGATTTAATAAATGGTTGTTCAACACTAACAGAGAGTTCTCCGTTTTTTATTTCCATTTGCTCAGGCAAATACTCTTTTATCTTTTCTGGTAGGTTTTCATTTATCCATTGCTCTGCTTTTTGCATTCCCCCTTTTAGGGCAATGGTGAACTTTCCTCCAATGAGCAGGCTTACTAAAAGCAGAAATAAAATTAGATATTTAAAACTTCTGCCAAAAGATTGTTTAGCAATCTCTTTGTAAAACTTAGGATTGAAGCTCTGTACTAAACTCTTCCAAAAGCCTATTTTCATCTTTAATAAGCACGCAATCCCGAAATTTCGGGATTGCTGTGCGCATTGACCCAGCACTTATTTACTAAACAATGCTTGAGGGCAAAATCATAACTTTTAGCTTATAAATAGTTTTACCCAAAACAACACTCTGCAGTAAATAAGTGCTGGGAAATTCAACTAAGCCCCGAAACTTCGGGGCAAGTTTCATTTAAAAATCTCCGCACTAAAGATATAAATCTCCGCCCCCTCTTTCCAGGCATCGCTTGGGAGACCCGCTTTATAGCAGGTGTGTCTCAAAAACTCCTCTCTATCCCAGTTATTTTCTGTAGCCACCTGGGGTAATAATAAACCAGAATGAAATCCTTTCTTGATAAAAATTCCATCGCGTCCAACCTCAATCTCAGTCACATCCTCAATTTTCTTTAATGGCGAAAGAACAGATATTTCTATTTCAATCTCATTCAATTCCCCTTTTTGTAAAGGGGTAAAACGAGGGTCATTAACTGCTGCCTCAATAGCCATATCTCTCACTGCTTCGCATAATGGTTTAATGGGCTGAATATAACCAATACATCCCCTCAATTGCCCACTTTTGGTAAGCGTTACAAAGACCCCTCTTTTTTCTCGTAATTTAGGATTGGTTTCTTTTATCTTAATTCTTTCTTGTTTATTCACATAACTCTCAATCGCCTCCCGAGCAATCTCCAACAACCTTTTTTTCTCATCACTACTTAAATTTTCTCGGTTCTTTTCTGTCTTCTGTCTTCTGTCTTCTGTCTTCTGTATTAGGAGGCTCCCATATCCCACCACCCGCGAATTATCGCCGGTAACATCTCCGGAGTGAAGATATTTTAGAAGTTCAATCTTATCTGCTCCCAAATCTTTGCTGGCAATCAGAGTGGCTACTACCGGCATTGCTCCGCAGAGCTGGCACTCCTCAGTCTGGACCTTCTGGTATAATTCGCGGGGATTAAATCTTCTAATCTCATTTAGAGTTATTTTGTCCAGAGGCCTTGCCTCCTCAGAGGGATAAAAATGAGAAAGATCCGTGCTGGCAATGATGAGTATTCTTTTGTCTTTTACATTTTCAGCAATTGCCTTACCTAAATCCAGGCAGTCCTGATAAGAGCAATTGCCCATTACTATGGGAACAATCTTGAAATCTTTTAAAACTGTCTGTAGGAAGGGAATCTGCACCTCTACAGAGTGCTCCCGCTGGTGCGCCGGAGGATAAAATCTGATATTAGAGCCATTAATCAGCTTCTTTGCCAATTCTTTGTCTATCTCCACATCTCCGAGGGGGGTTCTATAATAACCTTCGGGATAGATAGAACTGCCTTTGAAGTAAACATAGTGGCCGGGGCCGATTATAATTACTGTAGAAAAATCCTTTCCTTCAATTGCCTTAAAGCCATAGGCGGCTACGCCCCCAGAAAATTCATAGCCGGCGTGCGGGCTGATAATTGCTACAATCTCTCCTTCCGTTTTAACCGAAGCAACCTTCCTTAAATAATTGCTTATCTCTCCTTTTAATCTATCTGGCGATGCCGGATAAAACATCCCGGCCACCGCCGGTTTTCTTATCTGCTTATTCATTTCTTTCTCCTGAGCTTGAAGAAATGGTGTGTTTAATAGAAACAGAGCAAGAATTAATAAGAGAATTTTTCTGCCTGCCCCGTAGGAAGTTGGAGACCTTCTTCGGAGTCTTCTGTTATCTTTCTTCTCTCTTCTGTTTTTTTCCATCTTCCGGGGATTTTCTCTCCGCAAAATTTGCATTTCCCATCTACAATATTATTTTCTAAAATCCTATATCCTATCCTTCTAACTAAAACCTTGCCGCATTTAGGACAATAGGTTATCTCTCCAGAGTGTCCAGGAACATTGCCGATATAAACATATTTTAACCCTACATTTAAAGCAATCTCCCTCGCTTTCTCTAAGCTCTCTACAGGCGTAGGAAATAGATTTTTTAACTTATAGGTAGGATAAAAACGGGAGAAATGCAGGGGCGTATCTTCCCCTAAATTTTTTTTAATCCAGATACACATCTCCTTGATCTCCTCGGGATTGTCGTTTAATCCGGGAATAATTAAATTGGTTACTTCTAACCAAACTCCCTCTTTTTTTATAGTTTTTAAGCTTTCAAGCACTGGCTGGAGAGAACCTGCACAGGTTTTTCTATAATACTCATCGCTGAATCCTTTTAAGTCAACATTGGCGGCATCTAAATACTTGCAGAGTTCACGCAAAGGCTCGGGATTTATGAAACCTGCTGAATGCATTATATTCTTGATTCCATTTTGATGGGCTAATTTTGCTGTCTCGAGCATATATTCATAAAATATGGTTGGTTCGGTATAGGTATAGGCAATTATAGAACATCCGCTTTTTTTTACTTCTTCTATTAACTTTGCCGGGGGGAGATTATAGTTTATTGTTTCTTCTGGCCGGGCTTGCGAGATATGCCAATTCTGACAGAACTTGCATCTTAGATTACAGCCGGCAGTGGCGATAGAAAAGGCTTTGCTTTGGGGATAAAAATGGAAAAGAGGCTTTTTTTCAATCGGGTCAATATGCACCGCACAGGGTTTTCCATACACCAAACTGTATAGCTTTCCATTGATGTTTTTTCGAACACCGCAAAATCCCCGCTTTGCCGGGGGGATAATGCACCTGCGCGGACAAAGCAGACATTGAACCTCTTTATTTTCTAACTTCCGGTAATACTTTGCTTCTTTTAGAGGTTCCTCCGGGAAAGAAAGGCAAGAGATAAGAATTAGCCCAAGCAGAAAAAGACCGCTTAGGGATAATTTGAAAAGATTTCGTATCATTTCCTTTTATAGTCCGGGCATTCTCTGGCGTTCGGTCTCTCTTTGCGAAAACAGACATTACCATAGTTATATTTACAGCTATCGCAGAGAAATTTATCCGAAGAGAACATCTTTTTAATGAAGGATTTTATTTTTTTAAGCATGCAGATTAACTCAACAGAGCCTCTTTAATCAGCTCTCGGGGAATATCTTCTTTAATAATCACTTCGCCAATCTTTCGGGGAAGAATAAACCTTTGTCTGCCCCCTCTTCTCTTTTTATCCATTTCCAATATCGTTAATATCTCTTCAGGATTAAAACTTTTGCGAAGAGATACAGGTAGATGCCCCCGTTGCAATAGCCTTTTTTGCCTTTCTGCATCCTTCTTTTCCAATATTCCGAGTCTCTGGGCAATTTCACTAATATAAATCATTCCTAAGGAAATCGCCTGCCCATGTCTATATCTGAATTTAGTTATCGTCTCAAAGCAATGTCCCAGGGTGTGCCCATAGTTTAAAATTGCCCTTATTCCCTCTTCCCTTTCATCCTCTTCGACAATTTCTGCTTTAATCTGAGCGCATCTAAAGACTATTTTTTCTAAACAAAGAGTATCTAGCTCTAAAACCTTTTCTATATTCTTTTCTAAGTATTGAAAGAACCTCTCGTCTTTAATTACGCCGTATTTAATTACTTCAGCCAAACCATTATATAATTCCTCCCTGGGGAGCGTGCGAAGAGAAGAGATATCCGTATAGACCAATTTGGGTTGATAAAAACTTCCAATTATATTCTTGATTCCCCCTAAATTTATCGCTGTCTTTCCCCCGATTGAACTGTCTACTTGCGCCAGTAGTGAGGTAGGAACCTGCACATAGGGAATTCCCCGCATAAAAGTAGCGGCAGCAAAACCGCTTATATCGCCAATTACACCACCCCCTAACCCTATAATCAGAGACCTGCGGTCTAATCTTGCCGAGATTAAATTTCTATATATCTCTATCAGTTGTCTGTAATTCTTAGATTTTTCCCCGTCAGGAATAATAATAGCAGAGACATCAAAGCCTTTGTTTAGCAAACTTTCTTTGATAGGTTTTAAATAAAGCCTTCCTACACGAGGATTAGTAATAATTACTGCCTTAGAGCTGAGATTAAAATCCGAAAGCAAATTACCTAAGTCCCTTAGGATTTTATTGCCGACGATAATAGAATAACTTCTTTTATCTAAATTAATATGAATAACGGGCATTTGCCCTTCCAAGCCTTATTCTCTTAGAGACTCCATTAAAAGATGAACACCTCTAAGGGGGCTCATTTCACTTTTTGTAGCCTCTCGATATCCTTATTTCTGCCTATTACTACCAAGGTATCCCCTTTTCTCAGGACATCGCTGCTCGCCGGAGAGATATTAATCTCTTCTTTTATTTCTGTATCCCCTTTATCTGTAATAGAGGGTATTTTCTTTTTTATGGCAATAACATTTGCCTTATATTTGCTGCGGATGTCCAGCTGCTGGAGAGATTTATCAATAAATGTTGAAGGGGTAACTATCTCAACAACACTGTGGTCTGAGGAGAGATTAATGTATTCAATAATCTGAGAGGATGTTAAACTATTGGCTACTTGAGCCCCCATATCCCGTTCAGGGAAAACAACCTTGGTAGCCCCTACCTTCCTTAAGACCTTACCTTGAATCTCGTTAATTGCTTTTGCCACAATCTCGCGAACATTCATCTCCTTTAAAATTAAAGTAACCAAAATACTCGCCTCTAAATTTTTCCCAATGGCTATGATAACTACATCCATATCTTTAATCCCTATTGTGCGCAGCACCTTTTCATCGGTAGCGTCTATCTGGACAGCATGGGTTACTAATGAAGAAATATTCTGCACCTTTTCTTTATCAATATCAACAGCAAGAACTTGGTGGCCCTTCTCAGCCAAGGTCTTTGCTACACTTGAACCAAATCTCCCCAGACCAATTACAGCAAACTGTCGCATATTTAATAAGTTCATAACTTACGGAAGTGCGAAGCACAACGTAAGTTATTGAACGCATTGACCCAGCACTAATTTTTCAGAGATGCTTAACCACAGCCCTAAACCAGATGGTTTAGGGCACAGCGGAAAATTAGTGCTGGGAAATTCAGCTTTGCCTGGCTCCGCCTGCCGTCAAGGGCAGGCAGGCATACGATTTAGTCTCCCCCGAAGTTTCGGGGTCACCTAAATCGTGGCTTCATTTACCACTTCCACAACCTTCTTAAACGCCTGAGGGTCGTTTACTGCTAAATCTGATAGGCTTTTTCTGTCCAACTCAATATTTGCTTTTTTTAATCCTTGGATAAAACTGCGATAAGAGACCCCGTTAAGTTTCGCCGCATTATTTATGCGGATTGTCCATAAACTTCTAAAGTCTCTCTTTCTTACCTTGCGGTCGCGGTAATTATAAGCCAGGGCCCTCTTTACACTTTCTGCAGCTGTGCGGTAGAGCTTGCTTCGCCCACCCCGAAAACCCTTTGCTAATTTTAAGACTTTTTTTCTTCTTTTGCGAGAAGCCGGCGCATTAGTTGCTCTGGACACTTTTCCTCCCTGTCTGCCGTCAAAAAGCTTCAGCTTAACAATCTCTTAATCCTTTTAACATCTACTTTGTTCACTAAGTCCGCTGTTTTTAACCTGCGCATTCTCTTGCTGCTTTTTTTACCCAAAAGATGACTACCATAAGCCTTATTTCTCTTTATTTTACCTCTCTTTGTTATTCTAAAACGCTTACTTACACTCTTTTTAGTTTTCATTTATATTTACCTTTGGTAAATCCCTTAGCAATATGCTTCGCTCCGCTCAGCATAATAATTACACAGATTTTGCTCAAATTTTATCTGAGTAATCAGATTTTCAATCGCTGTAGTCAAGGTAATCAGATTTTCAATCGCTGTAGTCAAGGGCGGCACTCTTGTGACGCCCTACATAGGCGCTATTACTACAATTATACTCTTTCTTTCTCTAAAAGGAGATCTCTCTATTTTTCCCTTCTCTTTAAGGGCATCGGCGAATCTTTCTATGAGTTTTTGCCCCTCATCAAAATATCTTATCTCCCTCCCTTTAAAAGATAGTCTTACTTTTACCTTATGTTTTTCTTGCAGAAACTTGCTCGCTTGTTGGAGTTTCACATTATAGTCGTGTTCGCCAATGTGAGGGCGTATCCTAATTTCTTTTAGATCTCCTTTTTTATGCTTTTTTTCACTTTCTTTCTTCCGCTTATCCTGCTCATATCTAAATTTACTGAAATCGATTATTTTGCATACTGGTGGATTAGCATTAGGAGCGACCTCTACCAGGTCCAATCCCTCCTTTTGGGCTAATTTTAACCCTTCTTCTAAAGATATAATTCCTTTTTGTTCTCCTTTTGAGTCAACTAATCGAATTTCTCTTGCCTGAATCTGCGTGTTTATTCGATTTCTGTTTTTAGCAAATTGCTTAAATCTTTTAGAAATATTTCCACCCCCCCTCTCAATTTTGGCATCTTGCCAAAATTGAGAAATTCCAAATTACAAGCACCAAATTACAAATAACCAATAACCAAAAAAACAACTACTTAAAAGCATTTTCTCTCGCCTCGCGGGCAAAGCGGGTCTTATTCTTTGCTTTTCTTTTGCTAAAAGCAAAAGATTTAACAGGGTATTTAACGGGGTCAATTGAGATTTCGGTCATTGGAATTTGTTTGTGATTCGGAATTTGTGATTTGATATTTCCTCTATAAACTTCTCTATTTCCTTCCTCCCTGTATCTCCCTTCCCCCTTTCCCGAACAGCGATATTTCCCTCTTTTTCCTCTTTGTCGCCGATAATCAAAAGAAAGGGAATTTTCTGGAGTTCTCCTTCTCGGATTTTATAACCTATCTTTTCATCGCGAAAATCAGTATCCACTCTCAAAGAGGCATCCTGCAATCTCTTTTGCACTTCTTGGGCATAAGGAATATGCCGTTGGGCGATAGTAATAATTCTTATTTGAAGAGGAGCGAGCCAAAGTGGAAAAGCACCGCCATAGTGCTCAACAAGAATCCCTAGAAATCTTTCTATCGAACCAAAAACCGCTCGGTGAATCATTACGACGGGACGTCTCTGGCTGTTTTTGTCAATATACTCTAAATTAAATCTCTCGGGCATTGAGAAATCAACCTGAATTGTACCACATTGCCAGGTTCTTTGCAAGCAGTCTTTGATATGAAAGTCAATCTTGGGTCCATAAAAAGCCCCTTCACCCTCTTTCACCTCATAATCTATTTTGTTTTTTTTCAATGCTTCCCGAAGAGAATTAGTAGCCTCTTCCCACATCTGGTCAGTTCCGATTGAACTTTCTGGCCGAGTAGAAAGTTCAATACTATACTCTTTAAATCCCAAGATTTTATAAACTCTTAAAATCAAATTGCTCACTTTGATTATTTCATCTGTGAGCTGAGAAGGAAGGCAGAAGATATGGGCATCGTCAATAGTAAACGCTTTTGCCCTGAATAAACCATGGGTGACCCCAGAGAGCTCCTGGCGATGCACCAAACCTAATTCGGCAAACCTTAAGGGGAGCTCGCGGTAAGAATGCTGTTTTTCTTTATAAAACAAGAGACACCCGGGGCAGTTCATTGGTCGCACTGCATATCTCCTTCCCGCGAGCTCAGTAAAATAGATATGTTCTCTATAATGCTCATAGTGCCCGCTCTGTTTCCATAAATTCTCTTCTAAGATTAAAGGGGTTTTAATCTCTAAATAGCCCTCTTTCTGATGCTCCTTACGCCAAAAATCAATCAAATTTTGATAAAGAATTACCCCTTTAGGATGATAGAAAGGGGCAGCCGGTGCCTCAGGATGAAAACTAAACAGGTCTAATTCCTTTCCCAACTTACGGTGGTCCCTTTTCTTTGCTTCTTCTAAGTTTTTAACATACCTTTCTAAATCCTTTTTGTCCTCAAAGGCAGTGCCGTAAATTCGTTGGAGCATCTTGTTTTCAGATTTACCTCGCCAATAAGCCCCAGCAGTGCTGAGCAATTTAAATGCTTTTATCTCACCGGTGGAGTTTAGATGGGGTCCCCGACATAGGTCAACAAAATCTCCCTGTTTATATATAGAGACCTTATCGCTCTCTATCTCTTTGATTAATTCCAGTTTATAGTCCTCACCTAATTTTTTAAAGAGTTTTATAGCCACCTCTTTGGAGATGTCTTCTCTTAAAAAGGGAATATCATCCTTAATTATTTCGTGCATTTTCTTTTCTATCCTTTCCAGATCCTCGGGAGTAAATCCTTTTGGATAGTCAAAATCATAATAAAATCCCTCTTCAATAGCCGGACCAATCCCCAGCTTTGCCTCGGGATAGAGCTCTTTGACAGCCTGAGCAAGGATGTGGGCTGTGCTATGGCGGAG
>JAGGUG010000031.1 GCA_021158625.1 Candidatus Omnitrophota bacterium
ACCGATGATGAAAATTTACCTCAAGGATTATGGGGGTATCACTTCAGAGACAGAGATGATAATTTAATTATCATTACCCGTTCAGAATATCAAGATGAAGCTGCTTATCATGAAGCAAGAGAGGCGGCCTGGATAAACGAGCTTCAGAGAAGAGCAGGTCCAAATTTAAGCAAAGAAGAAATCTTCCACCAAGCCCACATCCTTGCTTCTGCAGAGCAATCCCTCCAATTTGCCATTAGAGATAAAGCTGGCAATATCATCCAACCTACTCCTCTCCACCAAGAAATGATTAAACAAATGACTCCCGATCAACTTCAACAAATTATAGATGAAAATAGAACAGAACATTATGATTTAATAAGAGAGCATCTTGGAGAAAAGGCAGTTGAGGAGCAGAAGGAGTATGAGGGGGTAGTGAGAGGAGAGGTGGAGAATTCAACGGGGCCTATAAGAAAAGACAACGACGAAGTCAATGATAATGACCAAGAAAAGAATAATATAAAGCACAATATCCTTCATAGCTTATTATCTCCGGCCTCTGGTAACCCAGAGAAAGACTGCAAGAGCAAATACACCAGCCAGGATATAGAAAATCAAAAGATTAGTATTCATAATTTTATTTCTGCTATTGTAGTCACTTTTGCTGCAATAGTTAGAAAAGTTAATGTTATAGCAATACCTCCCAGAAGAGTAAACCAGAAAATTCCACCTGAAGCATCCCGAATAAACGCTCCCACTACTAACGAAGCAAACAGAATCTTTGCTCCATCAAGAAAGAAATTTGAGACTATTTTTAGTTCTTCTTTATTTAACATACAAGATTATTTTAATAGTTTACAAAATTTTGTCAAGGGTTTCTTTATTTCCAATTCTTTAAGTAACAAAGAATCTACGGTCATTTTAATTCCTCCTCTTCTAAAAAATACATTATTACAAAATCCATTTTTTGTCAATGAAATTCCAGAGATCACACTTCCTTCAAACGACCTCTTCAAATCCCTCGGCATCCGCAGTGAAAAAAACAGAACCGAGCAGCATAATTTAATAAGAGGAGAATATCTTGGAGAAGAAGAACTTAAAGAGCAAAAGGAGTATGAGGGGGTGGTGAAGGGAGAGGCAATGTACCCCTTCCACAAATTTAATGAACTGGCCGATGCTTTAGACGATATTGCTCAATCAAAAACATTAGTCCAAAAATTCCTATTAATGCAAAAATGGATAAAATCACAGTTAAAAACATTTTATTTCCCTCCCCGTGGGCAGATGAAAAAGCCAACTATTCCTCCAACAACAATCAATACTGCTATTGATAATTTAAATAAGAAATTAAAATTAATAAAGAATGCACTAGCAAAACCCGCTGCAATTATGATTTTCTCAATATCCATAATTGTTTTGGCTAATAAATCCCTTCTTTTTTCAGTAAATATTAATGCTTTTATTTCCATAATTTCTTTCTCCGCAATAATTATACCGCTGTTAGCTGGGTTCGTCAAGGATAAAGATATTTCTGCTTCCGAACTTCAAGCAGTCATAGATGAAAACAGAACAGAACATCATAATTTAATAAGAGAGTATTTTGGAGAAAATGGATTTAAAGAGCAGGAAGAATTACCCCTGCCTCTCCTTGATTTATTCAGAGAAGCAGGCCAGATATGGGATACGGCTACAGAGATGTATGGAGACGGCCTCTGGTGGGTTCATCGTCAGAAAGTTAAGCAAGAGATTAGAAAGGCAGTGGAATTAGCCGGTAAAGACAAAGTTCTGATTTTAGGAGCAGGCAGTAATGAGCCCTATTTAAGAAGATTAGCTGAAAAATTCAATGAAATAACTCTAAATAATCTGGATGTAGATTCTTTAAAGAGAGCGAAAGAAAGTTTACCAGAGGATTTGCAAAATAAAGTTAGATTGAATGTTGAGGATTTATCCTTAGTAACAGTTAAATTAGCAAGAGAGATTGAGAATATTGTAAACACCTCTTCAAGTATTAAAGAAGCATTAAAGAGGACTATTGATTTGATTGTGGGAACAGAGCCTCAGGGAAGATTATCTTTTAGTGATGAGGAATTTGATTTGATTATTTCCACAATGGTTATCTCCCAATTTATACCTTTCATAAGAAGCTTTATCGCGAGGGCAATGAATGAAAAGTTTGGCTATGGTTTATTTAGAATAGTAAACAATAATTTAATTCACGATTTAGATGATTCTTTATTCGACCTCTCAGAGAGAATTTTAAAAAAGCATTTTGAGGAGTTATTTAGAATACTTAAACCCGCAGGAGTAATCTGCTTATCTTCTGATGTAGAAGATTTATCAGGGAATTCTATTTTGCCTTCTGACGAAATTGAGAAGTTTTTGTTGCCAGATATGAAGATAGTGAATAAAAAGGAGTGGGTCTGGAAGGAATACCCTGATAATCAGCGTTTGGTTCAGTCTGTAATTGCTAAAAAAGATGAATCGCCCTCCTCAATAAAATCCTTCCTCAAGAAATCTATCTTTGCTGTGGTTCTTCCAACGTTGCTTATTCCCATTTTCTTTATCGGCACCCCCAGCGGCTCGGCGGCGGTAAATTCAATAATATCTCCAAAGAGAATTTCTAATGACCTAAGTGAGGAAGAAATGGAAACCCTACTTAAGATAAGAAATTTTGAAGCAACCAACCATCCAGGGACTTTAGCAAAAATGAAACTTAACGGTTTTATTGACATTTCCGATTATTTTGTTAGAGAGGAAGTTTTTAAGAAATTCCCTAAATTAAAACATTTTATAATTCATGGGAGTAGTGCTCCTCTGTGTCCTTATAACCGCTATGGATGGCAGGTGATTAGAAAATTTGCTGAGAATGAATTTGCCAAGATTAAGGAGATTAAATGGTCTGATGAAAATAATTTGAGAAAACACTACAAAAAGCATTATGGAGAGATTATCGGCGGAGATGCTAAGGGTTATGAACCCACTATAGGAGATTTAAGAGGGTATGAATATATCTGCAAACAGATAATCGAATCAAGGGATACAAAAATCTTCTTTGATTTAAGAGAAAATAAATTTGCTTTCTACAGTAAGGAAAGAAAAGTTAGAATAAGCGTTGGCAAAGAAGGAGAGATAAGCACCGCTTTTAGAGAAGAGATTAGAGATTTTAGAAATTATTGGACTCCACTTAATATTCCCGATAAATCAAGGCCAAAATTCCGCTCTTTATTTTCTTCTTTAACAGAGATCAAAGAGAAAATTGAAAGAGACGGCCCCGAATCCTTGAGGAATCTTACTCGCGCAGAAATCAAAAGTTCTCTAAAAGTTAAGCAGATTTTTCAAGATATAGAAGATTTTTGCCAATTTGCTTCAAAAGAAGAGGTGGAACAACTAAAAGAATTTGTTAAAAACACCTCCTTTAAAGATAATAAAATAAAAAGACAGATAATCGCCGCCATTAAGCCTCCGTCTTTGACTGAACCTAAAATAACCGAAAGAGGAAAATTCCTATCTACATTGCTGTTATTAGTGGCTCTGCCCATTAAATTTAATTCTTCTAATGATAAAGGTGATAATAACATATCTAAAATCAGGCAAAAGGCAGAGGAGTTGACAGAAGGGGCAAAGACCGAGCGAGAAAAATCTGATAAATTGTGTGAATTTGTGAGAGGCATTCCTTATTTACTTGACCCATTCTGGGCGAGAGGTCCAGAGGAGGTATTGAGCCAAAATGAAGGTATGTGTGTTGGTAAAAACTGGCTTTTAGGTGAGATGCATAAGGAATTAGGTTTTTCTGTTCGCTATATTGTAAAGGAGATTAAACCTGAGAGAGAATTCTGGAATTGGATATTCTGGTATTATAGAAATATTCGCCAACAAGATTTTACTATAAAATTACCACCGACA
>JAGGUG010000088.1 GCA_021158625.1 Candidatus Omnitrophota bacterium
AGATTATGAACCATCTGGCAATGTTACAAAAGCAAATCTTGATGAGATGAACGAAACCTATGCTAAGATTGCTATTGGCGCAGGTGATAATTTAAATCTTTATGTAATGTTAGGAATGATAAATTCTGCGGAGTTAACTGAGGATTGGACACAAGCAAGCACTAATTATACAACCAAGTTTGAAACTGACAGCGATTTCCTTTGGGGTTTAGGTTCAAGCAGTGCTTATGAATTCGGGAATAAATATTTTATAGGTTCAGACTTCCACTATATCGCTTGGGAAGCCGATGTTGACAAAATTGAAGAGAGCGGCGAGAGTGCAACTAATATAAAAGGTGGATATGAATATTATGAACTTCAAGGGAGTATTTATGCCGGTAAGCGTTTTGAATCCTCACCTGAAATTTCCCTTATTCCCTATGCAGGTTTCTTTTATAACTATTCTGAAATAGAATCGGACGGGGATATTACTTGCGAGACAACAACTGCCTATTACACACACAAAGGCGATATAGAAAACGACGACAAATTTGGGATAATGTTAGGAGCAAATATGGAAATCGCCAAATCTTTCCTTCTAAATGTAGAAGGCAGATTTATCGCTGAAGAAGCATTTACAATCAGCGGAACTTATAAGTTTTAAAGATATTGTCAAAGAATTATGATAAACCCTCAAATTCATCAAATCTTTTAATTGGACTAAAGATGATTTTAAAAAGTTGATTTTCTATATCGGTCTCATACTATCTGCTGCAATTGTGTTTAAATATATAGCGTTTAGAAACATTGAAATTTATGTTAAACAGCCCCGTCAGCATAATTTCAATGTTTATATTGATGGCGGTTCTGTTGATACTGCTATTTCTGGTTCAATAGATACTGATACCGACATTACCAGTCTTTGGGACATTCCCGTAAAGATAAAAGGTGAAATAGATACAAATACTGATATTACTAATCTTTATGTTCCTATAAGGGTAAGCGAATGGTAAAAATGAATATTATCTCAAAGAACTAACTTTTTCCAATTCCAAATAGTTTCTTTTTACCAAGACATCGATTTAGAACTTGATCGATTTTAGCCAAAGTAGTATTATTTACTTGTAAAACCACAAGGGAATAATTAGCAAGGTTAAAAAATGAAAAATAAAATTATTATTTTAGGAGCAGGCTCTTCCAAAGATTTTGGTTTTCCTTTAGCAAATGAGGTTTTTTCAAAAGCTGATGAGTTAGCAAATAGTCTATCAAATTTAAAGACAAGAAATTTTCTAAAAGAGATTATTTCTGAAGTGGAAAAAATTATGCGTGTGCTTTTTGCAAATTTACCAAATAATAAAAAAGATTATCCTCCTTTTGAGGAAGCCCTCACACTTATTTGGAATTCAGAAAAAGATGATAAATTTGGTGGAAAAAGCAAAGACGAAGCTTTTGATATTCTTGTAAATATGATGGGGAGAACTTTTGCCGAAAGCTATGGGTTTCTTTTAGTTCGCAAAATAGATGAATATTTCAAATACAGAGATTTTATTAAATTTTTATTGGCAAGCAAAGATAACATTACATTTATATCTTTAAACTACGATATAATAATAGATAGCATTTTGAAGGAATTATACGAATTTTCAGCAGAGGCAGAAATAGTTCCTGATTTTACCTATGGTTTACCTCGTCTTTATTATCTAAAGATTCCTCATGAGCCACAGAATGATTTGGAGAATCAACGGCCTGAACCGAAAAACGGAGAACTCTGTAGGAAAAGCGGTATTCCTATTCTAAAACCACACGGTTCTTTAAATCTGTCTTTTTGCCCTCAATGTAGAAAATTCTTTTATTCTGAAGACAACATATTTACTTCAATCGCAAACCAGAGAGATTGGTGCCTGTGTCCTCTTTGCAAAATTAAAAGGGAAAATATTTTAGTAAAACCCCTGATCATTCCGCCGCTTTATAGCAAAAAAGAGTTTATCAGCAAAGATGATAATGTTATTACTAACAATGGTGATTTGGTTGTGAACAATAAAGGAGAACAAATAGTAGTTCCGAGTATTTTTAAAAAGTATAGAAAGAGCGTGGATGGCCAAATAATTAGGGCTTTAAGTAAAGTGGATGAAATTACAGTTATAGGATATTCCTTACCGCCCTATGATTATGATTTTAAATATTTATTGCTAAAAGGGCTTATAAAGAATAAAAATAGAGACAATATTCCCATTAAAATTATTGATAAAGTTCACAATGATGCCGAAAAAGAAAAGTTGCTTAGAGGTTATAAATATTTAGCTGCTGAACCTGAATTTATAAGCAAAGACGGTTTTCTAAACTATTTATCTAAAAATAATTCCAGTGATGGATAAAAAGTGGCAACAAAGAGTTCAAAAAAGTATTTGCACAGTGGGCACGGCAACTAAAGTTTCCATTTACCAAGGATTTAAGTAAATAGCTCTTTTGCTTTCTATCATTTTTGCTATTCTCGCAAGGTAATCCCAGGGTCTGTTACTACTACGTCAAGATGTTAATTTTTTACTACATGAAAATGTTAAATTCATACTGTAACTTCTTGGTATTCTCTTTGGTTTAAGAAGCCCTCAATTTGTTTATTAAGTTTATAGATTTTAGC
>JAGGUG010000100.1 GCA_021158625.1 Candidatus Omnitrophota bacterium
CATCTCTACAAGGATTTTCGTTAGCAACCTTTGAACTCGTTTGAGCTGCAAAGTGAAATAAAATATCTACTTTTTCTAAAAGTTTTTTCCATATTTCTTTATTTCGAACATCTGCCTCAACAACAGAAATCTTAGCGCTTCCTTCTAGAGGTGCACTAAACACATCTCCTTTCTTAATCAATGCAATAATACTGCAGGGCACAGAACTTAATGCACGAATAACAGAAGAACCTATATATCCTGCGCCTCCAGTAACCAATATAGTCTTATTTTTATAATAATTTTTATAATAAGAAGTATAATTAAATTTTTCTAACATATTTAAATTTATTTTATAGGGGGTATTGCCCTCCAATCATATCCAATCTCCGGGTCATCGTGAGGTATCCTTAGCTCATCCGTAGAGTCATATTCTCTATTAGTTACATATACAATATACATAGGCCCATTAATTACTTTATAGCCATGAGCTACCCCGGGAGGAATTTTAACAACCTTGAGGCCATGTGTTTCTCCCATTAATATCTCCATTGTCTTTTTGTGTGTCTTAGAAGTTTCTCTTGTATCATACAAAACCAGCTTCATATCACCAGTTAAGGTGCACATCCAGTCGGTCTGCTTCCTGTGAAGATGCCAGGCCTTAGCAACTCCGGTAAATGACATCGCACAGCTCAATTGAGCAAAATTATTCTGAAAAAAGTTATCTGAATTGCGAATAACCTCGCAGAAAAATCCCCTTTCATCTTTATGGATAGCCAACTCCTTAATCTCTACACCCTCAATTACAGTAAGCACTTTTTACCTCCTTAAAAATACTATTCTATTGATACCTGCGGGAAATAAGTGATGAATTTTCCTCCTCTTTTTCGATACTCCTTTTCTTTTTTAAGAATTTCCTCCTTATGATTCCACGCAAAAAGAAGTGTATAAGGAGGATTATCAGCAGTAAAGAATTCATGGGATCTTATCGGAATATGCGTTCCCGGCGTGTACTTATTAATCTTAGTAGGTGTTATGTCAGAAATATAATCAATGATGTCAGGACCTATTTGAGCATAATTAAGCAACGTTGTGCTCTTGGAAGTGGCTCCATATCCTGCAATACGATTACTTTCCTGCTTAATCTTTGCTAGGGTAGTTTTTAAATCTTGACAGATTCTGTCAACTTTATCTTTAAAGTCTAAATAGCTTTCTATTTTTTGAAGCCCGAAAGCTTTCTCTTGAGATAAGCATTCTTTTGCTCTATCGGTAATAGCGCCTAAGCCATCTTTTTTAATATAATACCTCATAGAACCCCCATGAACATCCTGATGAGCCATATCTGCTAGCTGCATATTATGTCTTCTGGCCAATTCTGAAATTGATAATCCTGAAAAATAATAAACATGCTCATCATATATCTGGTCAAATGATGTTTTCTCAATTATATCCAATAAATAAGGGTCTTCAAAAAATAATATTCCATTGTCTTTTAATAATAGATTTATGCCAGCGAATAATGAATTTAAATCCTCTATATGACAAAAAACATTAGCTCCACAAATAACATCTGCCTTGCCATAATCTCTAATTATCTTTTCTGCTGTATTTAAGTTAAAAAACTCCTCTATAACATTTATACCCTTTTCTTTTGCTAATTGAGCAACATTTTTAGAAGGCTCTATTCCTATTTGTTTGATCTTTTGTGCAGCAATGTGCTTAAGCATAATTCCATCATTACATCCTATTTCTACAACAAAAGGAGATTTTTTATCTGAAACATGATCTATAATTTCCTTTGCCATATCTTCAAAATGTTCAGCCATAACTTTAGAAGTAGAAGAGATAAAATGATAGTTATCATTAAACATCATTTGTGGTTTAACAGTTTCTCCCAATTGAACCATAAAACAATTAGGACAAAAACATAGAATCAAATCATAAAGAAATTCATCATCTGAAATACTGCTTATAAATCCATTAGCAATAGGCATTTTCCCAAAAGACATAATTATATTTAATTCATTTCCACATATTTTGCATTTATACATTATCTGCACCCCTCCCTTTCCTATTACTTATAAGATACCTTACCCCTACCATAAATCTCAACCAATACATCCCTAATGTTAAAACAGGACGTGCTATTAGTTTTCTCCACTTTCCATCTTCCATAAATACACCAAAATATCTATACCAGAAACCTAATTGCTTTCTTATGATTTTATCATCTTTTGAATATTTATCTATATATTTATCAAAGCTTCTGGAATAATAAGCCTTTTTCTTCAGATATTTCTTAAGGTTGAATTCTCCTTCATTATGATAAATTGGTGAATCTATACTACTCACTTTTCCGTTATCTCTAATTCTCCTATCAAAATCCCAATCTTCAGGACCAGTTAAATTTTCGTCGAATCCACCGAGCTCTAAAAATTTATCTCTTCTTATAAACCTTATTGCATCGATACAAGTTCCTGTATAAAAACTTCTTTCAAAATCCCTCACCATTATCCAAAAACCGTTACCGATAATCTTTTCTGGAATATACAAAGCAATACATCCCTCATTCTCGCATTTACTTACACACTCTTCAATAACTCTTTCAGATAGTCTCATATCCGCGTCTAAATACAAAATGTATTTCCCCGATGCTTTCTCCACTCCAAAATTCCTCTGGGCTGAGCGCTCAGGGCCAAAATTATAAACTTTCTCTGTATATCTTGCAGCAATTTCTTTAGTGCGGTCAGTCGAATTATTGTCCACTACGATTATTTCAATCAAAGAGTGGGAAGTGGGGATTGGAAATTGGGAATTAAAAGTTTGATTTCTGATTGATTCAAGGCAGTTCTCAATGTTTTTCTCTTCGTTTCGGGTAGTGATGACTACTGAGACTTGTTTATCGTGCATTAACTTGAGGCTCATCTGTTATCTTTTAAATTATCTGACGCAAATCTGACGCAAATCTGACGCATAATTATTATCTATCGGCTTGCTCACGATAGTGGAGAACTCGCAGCCGTTCAATACTCTGTTTACCATTTTCCCTTACTTTTTTCTCCTTTACAACTATCTTTAAAGTTGGCATAAAGTTGGCATATTATATAAGTTCGTAATAAACCCCTTTTTTTCTCCTTTTCTAATAATAATTTTTCTGTTAATTAAATCGTTTAAGTCTTTTCTTATGGTTTCTCTATTTACGCCAGCGCAAAGTTTTTGATACTCTCTATTTGTTATTTTGCCTTTTTCCCTAAGATACCCTACCGCCTTTCTCTGACGTTCATTCAATGCTTCTAATAAACTTTCACTTACATAGAATTTTCGGAATAAAGGGGGTCAGGTCTTGACTTGTGACAATAAATCTTTCTCAACCTCTTTTATTGTTCTATCCAAGTTCAACCTTGTACACTTACGAGGTGTACAGAGTTTGCCTTTTCTTATGCTTTTTTAAGACAGTTTTTCAATATTCTGTTCTTCGTCCCATTAGATGTTCACTATCTAACCCCAATAGATAGACTCCGTCATCTAATGGGGCGGGCAGGATAAATTTTTAGTAGTAATGATTATACTA
>JAGGUG010000028.1 GCA_021158625.1 Candidatus Omnitrophota bacterium
AAGGAGCAAAATGTTTAAAAGAATTAAAAAACGAGATGGGCGAACAGTAAAGTTTGATGCCAAAAAGATCAGTGAGGCGATTAAAAAAGCCGGCTTAGCCACTGGCGAATTTGGTGAAAGAGAAGCAGACAAATTGACTCTTAAGGTCTTGAGTTTAGCCCAAAATACAATTACTGCTAAAACCCCCACAGTAGAGGAGATTCAGGATATTGTAGAGGAGGTTCTTCTTTCCTCGCCTTACCGCAAGACTGCCAAAGCCTATATTATCTACCGTGAGCAGCACGCAGGGATAAGAAGGATTACGGCTAAAGCAAATGTTGACCTCATGGATCAGTATCTGGATAAGCTTGATTGGCAGGTTAATGAGAACAGCAATATGGCTTTTTCCCTGCAGGGGTTGAACAACTATATCTCCTCAGAGGTAAGTAAAGTTTATTGGTTGAATAAAGTCTATCCTCCAGAGATTAGAGAGGCGCATTTAAGCGGGGACTTTCATATTCATGACCTCGGTCTTCTGGCGAATTACTGCATTGGCTGGGACTTAGAGGACCTCTTGGTAGAAGGATTTAAAGGGGCCTCGGGCAAGATGCAGAGCCGGCCGGCAAAACATTTCCGCAGCGCTCTTGGTCAGGTGGTAAATTTCTTATATACGCTTCAGGGAGAATGCTATAGCAAAGATACTGAAGTTTTAACCGACTCTGGCTGGAAATATTTTTACAAGGTCAAAAAGGATGATAAAATTTTTACTCTAAATAATCAAACTAATGAGATTGAATTGCAGAGCCCAATAAAATTTTATAAGTTTGATTATAGTGGTGAGCTCTACAATTTTAAATCTAAAAAAATGGATTTATTGGTGACCCCAAATCACAATATGGTAGTTGACCAATACTCTCCTTATTGCAAAAAAGGGAGATATCGCCGAAAGATTGTAAAAGCGAAGGATTTTAATGCTAATGAGCATAATATTCCTAAGCATTCAGTTTGGAAAGGAAAAGAGAGGAAATGGTTTATATTGCCAGAGATAAAAATTAAGCAATATAGAAATTTTACCAAGAGATATGTAGTCAAGAAAATAGATTCAAAAAAGATATTGATGAACGATTGGCTAAAATTTTTTGGGTTTTATATCGCTGAGGGAAATACATATCGCCGAAAGAGAACTCCCAAAGATAGAAAACCTTATTTTGCGTATAACATCAGAATTTTCCAAAACGAAGGGAAAGAAAGTGAAGACTTTGAAGATGTTTTAAAGACATTAGCCTTTAATTACAGAAAGAAAGTTGAGAAAGGAAATAAAGTCGTTTTTGAAATAGAAGATAAACAGTTATATGCCTACTTGGAACAATTTGGAAAGGCAAATGATAAATATCTTCCTCGACAAATTAAGGAACTTTGTAAACCGCAGTTAAAAATACTATTTGATTGGATGATGAAAGGAGACGGATATATAGCAAATGGAAATGTTGAGTACTCCACCAGAAGTAAGAGATTAGCAGATGATTTTCAGGAGATTGTCTTAAAACTGGGGTGGAATGCTAATATTTATGAAAGGCGTAAAGGTAAATTCAAGTGGTATGATATTGGCATCTCAAGAACAAGATATTTTAAACTCGGAAAAGAAAGTATCAAAAAAGAGCTTTATAAAGGAAAAGTTTACTGTTTGGAAGTTTCCAATCACACCTTATATGTGAGAAGGAATGGAAAGGCTTGTTGGTGCGGGAACTCAGCGGGAGCAGTTGCTTTTTCCAATTTCGATACCCTGCTTTCGCCTTTTATCTACTATGATAAACTTGCTTATCCCGAAGTAAAACAGGCGATGCAGGAGTTTATCTTTAATATGAATGTTCCGACTCGAACCGGGTTTCAGACCCCCTTCAGCAACATCACCCTGGATTTAGACATTCCTTCTATCTATGCCGAGCGGGCAGTGATTATTGGCGGCAAACCGCAAGAGAGAACCTACAAAGAATTCCAGAGAGAGATGGATATGTTTAATAGGGCATTCCTCGAGGTTATGTTAGAAGGAGATGCCAAGGGGCGGGTTTTTAGTTTCCCTATACCGACCTATAATATCAGTAAGGATTTTGATTGGGATAATCCAAAATTGAAATTGCTCTGGGAGGTCACCGGGAAATATGGACTGCCCTATTTTGCCAATTTCATCAACTCCGATATGAAGCCGGAGGATGCAAGGAGCATGTGTTGTCGGTTGAGGATCGATAACCGCAAACTCTACAAACGCGGTGGGGGACTTTTTGGCAGTTCACCCCTTACTGGGAGTATCGGTGTGGTAACCATAAATATGCCCCGTTTGGGTTATTTCTCTGAAACAAAGGAAGAATTTCTCCAGAGATTAGAACGGTTGATGCTTTTGGCCAGGAATAGTTTAGAGATAAAGAGAAAAATCTTGGAAAAATTTACTGATGGAGACCTGTATCCTTATGCAAAGTTTTATCTTCGGAATATAAAAAAGAGGTTTGGGCAGTATTGGAAGAACCATTTTTCCACTATTGGGCTCGTGGGGATGAACGAGGCTTGTCTCAACTTTTTAGGCAAAGATATAGGTACAGAAGAGGGGAGAAAATTTGCTGTAGAGGTGCTCAATTTTATGCGCAGTAAGCTTTTGGAATTCCAGAAGGAGACAGGAAACAATTATAATTTAGAGGCTACTCCTGCTGAGGGAGTAAGTTATCGCCTTCCCAAGCTTGACAAGGAGAAATACCCTCAGGTTATCTGTGCTAATGAAGAAGAGTATAAAAAAGGAGCCAAGCCCTTCTACACAAATTCTAGCCAGCTTTCGGTAAACTATACCGATGATGTCTTTGAGGCATTAGATTTGCAGGATGAGATTCAAGGTTTATACACCGGGGGGACCGTACTACACCTCTTTGCTGGCGAGGAGATCAAGGATTTTCAGGCAGTAAAATCATTGGTGCGCAGGATCTGCGAAAATTACCATCTTCCCTATTTTACGCTTACCCCTACCTTTTCTGTTTGCCCCACTCATGGCTATATTGCTGGCGAGCATTCCCATTGTCCAGAATGCGGTGCCGAATGCGAGGTTTATTCGCGGGTAGTAGGGTATCTAAGGCCGGTAAAGCAGTGGAATGAGGGCAAAAAAGAGGAGTTTAAGCAAAGGAAGGCATTTAAGATATAGAATTGCTAAGCAAACTAACTAATTTGGCAGTGATTGAAAGTTGTTAAATGGAAGTTTTTTTACTAACTATGCTTTTATCTTTCGCTTTGCTTACCCTAATACCCTAACGGGCACAGGCCGGCTCTTGCCTACAGGTCTAAACTGAAGCAACTCCTCTGCAAGATTTTGATTGTTTGGATACGACTATTCAAAAGCAGACATTCCCTCAGTTTAAAAAATTAATCAAATCTCCAGAATTGGGTTTGCCTTTAGGAATTATACATTAAGTTCGCCCCGTTAGAAATTATATGTTATTTCATTACGTTTATCTTCTTCAAAGTTTAAAAGATGATTCTTGGTATATTGGTTATACTAATAATTTGAAAAAAAAGATTTTCTGAGCACAATAAAGGAACCAATCGTTCCACCAAGGGGAAAAGACTATGGAAGCTTATTTATTATGAAATGTGTATAGATGAGACTGATGCCAAAAATCGAGAAAGATATTTAAAATCGGGAATGGGAAGGCGATATCTAAAAAATAGACTAAAATCTTTTTCTTCAAAATTTCTAACGGGGTTCGCATAATATGCAACAAAAAGAAAAAAATATTAAAACATTTGGAAGAGATTTATCCTTTGCAAATGTTCCAGAATTTCAAAGAACTAAACATGTTCATAGACTGCATCCTTATTTGGGGAAATTCATTCCACAACTTGTTGAAGTCTTTTTAAAGAAATTTTTTAAACCAGGTCAAATAATATTAGACCCTTTTCTTGGCTCAGGGACTACCCTTATAGAAG
>JAGGUG010000095.1 GCA_021158625.1 Candidatus Omnitrophota bacterium
AGAAGATCAATATTACCTTAGAGGAGAGGGTGCAAGCAAAAAATGTGTTTTTTTGGCTTGGTAAAGTTCCCATCTTTTATTTCCCTTTTTATTCATATTCCCTGAAAGATAATCGCCCGCATATTAGAGTTATCCCCGGCCATAGCAAGGAATGGGGGGCATTCTTAAAAACCGCTTCCCGTTTTAATATTGGTGAAGGAGAAGGACACATTAATCTTGATTACTATGAGCGCAAGGGAATGGGTGAGGGGGTTGATTATAGATATAATTCTATCTTTGGAGAAGGAGAATTAGACACATATTATATCTATGAGCGGGATAGATTAAAAGCCGAGGGAGAACCAGCAGAGAGAGAAAGATACAAATTAGAGTTAAAGCATCACTATGAAATAGATGAAGCGACGAACCTCCGTTTTGAATATCATAAACTCAGAGATAAAGATTTTAACAAGGATTATTTCTATAGCGAATACGAGCAGGAGAAGCAACCCGAATCCTATCTTTCTCTGACCTATTCACCGGGCAGTTACATCCTTAGTGCAAAAGTAAAGAAACAGGTGAACGACTTCTGGACTGTCACTGAACAGTTGCCGGAATTAAAATTTGAGCTCTCAGAAACAAGGTTGGGAGAGAGTGGTTTTTATTTCAAAAATGAGAGCAGTTTTGATAATTTCTGCAAGAAAGCCGCTAATCGCGATGCAAGTGGGGGGGCAATAGATAAAGTAGGCGATGAAAAAGCCTGGCGTTTAGATACCTATAATCAACTTTCTTATCAGATTACCCGTTTATGGAACTGGTTGGATGTGCGGCCTTATGTAGGGACACGCCAGACCTATTACAGTAGAGACAAAAACGGCAAAGGGGATTTACTTCGGGGGATATATTATGGCGGTGTAGATTTAAGCACCCGTTTTTACCGAGTGTTTGATTTTAAGAGCGACTTTTTGGGGATAGAGGTCAATAAACTAAAGCATATTATTAAACCCAAGGCAAGCTATAACTATATCCGCGACCCTAACCTCCCTTCTTCACGACTGTTCCAATTTGATAGTGTAGATGATATCAGCGGTAAGAACGCAGTTACACTGACTCTGGAGAATATTCTTCAGACGAAAAGAAGGGTGAGGAAATTTTCAGAGAACAGAAATTTAGGTGAGGTTTATCCTCTTTATAATGTTGAAGAAAGGGAAGAGGAGGAAATAGTAAATTTAGCCGACTTGACCATTGAAGCAGATTATTATATGCATCACCGAGAAGAACATCCCCATCAACTTTCGGATATAAAAGGTGACTTAGACCTCAATCCTTACGACTGGTTGAATATTGATGTTGACACTGTTTATGATTCTTATGCCGGCCATTTTAAGGAGGTGAATACAGATTTCACTGCTAAGGGAGAAAGATGGGATTTCACACTAAGTAACCGCTATCAGCGTTCCGAGAGTTGTGAACTGGGTGCCGAGCTTAATTATGCCTTAAACTCTCTGTGGAAGATAGGAATTTACGAGAGATATGATTTTATTAAGCAGAAGAATTGGGATTCCGGCGGGTACAGTATGGTTCATGGATACAGAGTAGTCCACGAATTGCCTTGCTGGATAGTAGAGTTGAATTACGACTTTAAAAAGATTGACGCCACACAGAGAAAAAATAACAGCACAGTTTGGTTGATCTTCAGGATAAAGGCGCTTCCCGGCGAGGCAGTGGAGATATCTAAATAAAGTTAAAAGTAATGGAAAATCTAAAAAAGAAGATTTTGCAGAAGAAAGCTATTATTAGCGTCATTGGTTTAGGCTATGTAGGACTTCCCTTAGCCGTAGAATTTGCTAAAAAGGGATTTTTGGTGATTGGTGTTGATACTGATAAAGAAAAGATAAAAAAAATAAACAGCGCTAATTCTTATATCTCCGATGTTCCTTCGGCCAGGTTAAAACCTTTAATAAAAAAAACCCTGAAGTGCTATCCTGATTATTCTAAATTAAAACAAGCAGATGTTATAATTGTTGCTGTGCCCACTCCCTTGAGTAAGACTCGCAGCCCGGATATTTCTTTTATTTTAAAGGCGATTAGAAAAATCAGCAAAACCATAAAGAGAAACCAGCTGATAATTTTAGAGAGCACGACTTATCCGGGAACTACGCGAGATGTAGTCTTGCCTTTGCTGGAAGAAAGCGGCTTAAAGGGGGGTGAAGATTTTTTGCTTGCTTTTTCCCCTGAGCGGGTTGACCCGGGAAATAAAAAATATAAAACAAAAAATATCCCTAAGGTAGTCGGAGGAATAAATGGAGAAAGCACCCAACTGGCAGGGTTTCTTTATTCGCAGATTATAGAAAAGGTCATTTCGGTTTCTTCCCCGGAGATAGCCGAGATGACCAAGCTCTGGGAGAATACCTTTCGGGCGGTGAATATCGGGCTTGCCAATGAGATGGCTCTAATTTGTCATAAGATGAATATTGACGCCTGGGAGGTAATTGCCGCTGCCAGGACAAAGCCCTTTGGTTTTTTGCCTTTTTATCCCGGGCCTGGCTTGGGTGGGCACTGTCTGCCGGTTGACCCCCTTTATTTCTCTTATAAAGCAGGTTTAAAGGGGATAGAAGCGAGGTTTATCCGACTTGCCGATGAGATTAATTCGGCAATGCCGAACTATGTTGTTGAAAGGATAAAGAAGATTTTAAAGAGAGCAAAAAGGGCGCTTTGCAATAGCAAGATTCTTATTTTAGGGATTACCTATAAAAAGAATATCGCTGATATCAGAGAATCCCCGGCAATTGAGATTATCAAGATTCTCTCCAGAAGGAAAGCAAGGGTTTCTTATTCTGACCCCTTTATTGAGAAAATAAAACTGGGGAAGAGAATTTTTCGTTCTCATCCTTTGAGCAGAAGATTTTTGTCTCAACAGGACTGTGTGGTTATTGTCACCGACCATTCTTTGGATTATAACTTTATTGTTCATAACTCTCCCTATATTTTGGATACACGGAATGTTCTGAGTAATATTAAGGGGGTAGAAAGAAAGAAGATAGAGAAATTATAAGCCACAAGCCACAAGCTACAGGTTGCACGCTATAGAGGGTTGCGTCTAAGGGTTTCGGTTACGGTTATGTATCGTCTGTCGTAAAGCGGCTTCGTTTATCGTCTCAAAATGAAAGACCAAACCGAGAGACTCAACCGATACTCAACCGAAACCCAAACCGAGAGACGAAACCTATTAAGCCTGGAGCTTGGAGTCTGAAAGATGTTCAAATCTGCAGTAGGATTAAGCAAGAAGAAAGACCCCTTTCTTGCTGGTCAAGAGGCGGCTAGGAGGTGTTTAGCAGAATTGGGTGAGCAAGAGCCGGATATCTGTCTTCTTTTTTCTTCAGCGATGTTTGCCAATCTTAAGATGCTTGCCGGAATACGGTCAATCATTCCGCATAGCCCTTTATTTGGGGTAAGCGATGCCGGTGAGATTACCTCTGAGGGAAGTTATCAGAGGAGTGTAGTTATGGCGGCGATAAAATCAGACAGTTTAAGCTTTGCTGCTCATTTAGAAGAGGATATTGAAGTAGACCCTCGCCAAAAAGGACGAAGAATAGGCGAGAGAGTTAACCGCCGCCTTCCTAAAAAAGGTAAAAGCAGCGAGGTTCTCATTATATTTTCCGATGGACTCTCGGGAAGCATTACTGATGTCATTCGGGGAGCCCAGGAGATATTAGGCACGAGTTATCCTATTTTAGGGGGAGGAGCAGGCGATAATTTTCTGTTTCAAAAGACCTATCAATATTACAACGATAGAATCTTTAGCCAGAGCGTGTTGGGGCTTTTAATTCAAGCGCCAAAGATAGGATTTGGAATCCGACACGGCTGGCGGCCGTTAGGCCGACCTTACAAAGTAACCCGGGCAAGAAGAAATGTTGTCTGGGAACTCGATGGGGAGTCCGCTATTGAGGTTTACCAGCGTTATTTTGGGCCGCAGATAAGAAATTTAGAGAGAAAGTACTTACTGAAGATGGTCATTAATTATCCCTTAGGGATGTCAATTCCTGGAGAAAAGGAGTATTTAGTGCGAAATGTTCTGGATATGCAATTGGATGGTTCGCTGGTCTTTTCCTCGGATATCCCTGAAGGAAGGGAGGTTAGGCTGATGATGAGCAATAAGGAATTGGTTATTGCAGCCGCCCGCGATGCAGCCTGGCAGGCTGGAGAGCGAATGTCTTCGGGAGAAATAGGGTTAGGAATTATATTTAACTCTGCTTCTCGCTATAAACTTCTGGGGAAGGAGCGAGATAAAGAGATAGAGGAGATTAAAAAGGTTCTAACTAAAATTCCTTTGATTGGTTTTTACGGCTACAGTCAACAGGCCCCTTTGAGCGGAGAGCTCAATTTAGGTCAGAGTTATTCACATAATCAAAGCGTGGTGGTTTTGGTATTGGGAGAGTAACCGAACTTTGCACAACAAAGTTCGGAAAATTACAAATCCCAAATCACAAATTACAAACAAATCACAATTGACCCTGTTAAATACCACTTCGTGGCAATTTCGCCTCTGGGGAATTATTTAACAGGGTGAACCAAAATTACAATGATCGAAACAAAAGA
>JAGGUG010000085.1 GCA_021158625.1 Candidatus Omnitrophota bacterium
GCCCCCTTCCCTTTCAAAACTGCTGGAATGGTCTTTAAGATTATCTTCAAATCCAGCCAGAGCGACCAGTTCTCAATATAGTAAAGGTCATATTCTATCCTTTTTTCTAAAGAAGTATTCCCCCGCCAGCCATGAACCTGCGCCCAGCCGGTCATCCCGGCTTTTATTTTATGCCTGAGCATATATCGGGGTATATGCTGCCTAAATTGCTCTACCAAAACTGGCCTCTCCGGTCTCGGACCTACCAAACTCATCTCTCCTCTAAGAACACTAAAAAACTGAGGCAGTTCATCAAGGCTTGTTCGGCGCAAAAACACTCCTAATCTTGTGCGGCGAGGGTCATTCTCTTTTGTCCAAACCGCTCCTGTTTCTTCCTCGGCATTTACTCTCATTGAGCGAAACTTCAGAATATCAAAACTCCTTCCATCCAGGCTCATTCTCTTTTGTTTATAAAAAATAGGACCCGGCGAAGTAAACTTCATAACTATAATAATAAACAACATCAAGGGAGAAAAAACCATTATTGCTATAAATGAACCAATAATATCAAACAATCTCTTTATCACCCCATTCCAGCCGTATAAGGGACTTTCACGTAGATTTATTATCGGCAGGCCATCGAGTTCTTCCACGCCTTTACGCAAAGTAAAAAATTGAGATAGGTCGGGCACTACCTTAATATCTACCATCTCATTGCTAATAGAACCAAGAATTGTCCTCATTAATTTTTCTTCTTCAAATGGCAAAGCAATGATCACCTCGTCTATACCTTTCTCGCTAATTATGTTTTTTATATCTGCATAGGTTGCTAAAACCTTTATTCCATCAATTCCCTCCCCAACCTGCTCTGGCTTTCTGCCCAAAAATCCCACAATATTAAGACCAAATTCAAGATGCCTGTTTATCTTTTGGGCAACCTCTCTGGCCAATCTATCTGTCCCTACAATCAAAATATGCCTTAGATTATAACCTCTTCGCCGCAAAGCCCTGAGAATCTCACGAATTATACCCCGAAAAAAAAACAAAGCAAGAATATTCAAAACCCAAAAACATAAAAAGGTCAAACGAGAATAATGAAATCCTTTTTTAAAAAAATAAATGATAAAGATAACTATCAATAAGGATAAACTTGAGGCTTTAAAGATATTAAACAGTTCCCATTTTGTCTGACGAAGACGCAAAGATTCATATAGCCCAATAGTTCTGAAGACTATCGCATATACAGGTAGGATTAATAAAGACAGAAAAAGGTGCTGTTTAAAATCAGGTAGACCATAAAAAACGGGAATTAAGGAGGCATAAAATCGCAGATAATAAGATAGAATCCAGGCTGCAAAAATCACCAGAAGGTCAATAAAATAAAATAATCCTTTAAAAACCTGACTGTATTTTTTTAACATCGTTAAGCTTATCTTCAATAAACCTTTTTATCTTTCTCTTAAATACCTCTTTGTCGAAAGAAAGCGCATATTGGCGAATTCTTTCAGAATTAAAATTGCCTATTTTTTTCTCAAACTGTTGGATTGCCTCTATTAGTGCAGAGGGGCTCTGAGGATAAAAAAACAGCCCTGTTTCTCCCTCCTTTACTGTTTCTAAAGCCCCTCCCTTTGCATAAGCAATAACCGGCTTTCCCGCTGCCATTGCCTCTAAAGGGACAAGCCCAAAATCCTCTTCTCCGGGAAAGATAACCGCCTTGCACCTCGCATAATAATCTCTAACTACCTCATCTGACTGCCAGCCTAAAAATTCGATATTTGCTCCTGCTATCTTTTTAAACCTTACATCTTCTCCTCTTCCGATTATTTTTAAGGGATAACCAAGAATATTAAACGCTTCTATGGCTAAATCAATCCGTTTATAGGGAGCAAAGGCAGAAACAATAAGATAAAAATCCTCTGAGTTACTGCTGAGATTAAACCCCTTTGTATCCACGGGGGGATAAATAACCGTAGATTCTTTATTATAACATTTTTTAATTCTATGGGCTACATTTTTTGAATTGGCGATAAAATAATCTACTCTTTGGGCGCTATTTACATCCCATCTTTTTAAATACGGGCGGTAAATCGAAAGTCCCATTTTAGCAAATATACTCAACCTCTGCTTATACTCTCCATACATCTCCCAGATATAACGCATTGGCGTATGGCAGTAGCAGATATGTAAAGCATTTCCGGGAATGATACCTTTGGCAACACAATGGCTGGAGGAAATAATCAGGTCATAATCTTTGAAATCAAAACTTTCTATTGCTTTGGGCATCAAGGGTAGATAATAGCGGTATCCCCTTTGAGCAAAAGGCAATCTTTGAATAAAAGAGGTAAATATTCTTCTATCTTCAACTATGGGAGAAATACTTCCTTTCTCATAAATCAGGGTATAGAGGTCGGCCCGGGGATATAATTCACAAAGAGATTCCAAAACCCTCTCTCCGCCCCGCATTCCAATAAGCCAATCATGGACAAGGGCTATCTTCATTATTTTTTAATCTTGTATACAAGTGTCTCACCAAATCTCTTTACCAATTCCAATCCATCTGCTACAACGGGAACCCTTCCATTGTTATACCCCGAAGGATAAATCTTATAACGCGGTGGAGTAGTCAGCCACTCAAAAGGAATATAGATATTACCTTTTCTGTATTTATCCTGGTGCACTATTACATATCTTGCACCTAAACCTGTTAATGTAGAAAGGATTTCAGGATTGGAAATATCAATAATTTTCTTTCTAATCTCCTCATTTAATCTATCAGGACAACCGTTAATTAATCTCTTTTGATGCACTCGCTGCCAAAATACATACTCCTGAAAAGCAGAAGAATCATTGCTCTTTGCTAAGGGGTATTCAATGATTGCAAAATTCCCCGGCTGTTGACTGAGCCATTGATAAACAGCCGGAGGTTTATGGACATCAGTAATCCGGAATGGTGGAAAATCGGCAAATTCTATAAAGAGCAAAGAGCTCAGTAAAATAAACAAACCAATTTTTTTCTGTCTGCTTTCCGTTTTCTCTAAAATAAATTTCAGACCAAAACCGGCTAATACACTTACGCTGAGCATTACTATAATCCCGAAACGGGCATAACAGCGAAACATCGGGGCAATCTTATACAAAAAATAAGAAGGCAAAAATAATTTATGTCTACAGATTACTTCGCGGCTTATAGTATCTATACTAAAATGCCCTAAGGGCAAAAAAGGGGGGGCAGAGATTAGCACTCCGGCTAAAACAGCAAAGGCAAAAAAGGAGATAGCAAATCTTTCTCTTTGGGCAATAATTTTTTTTCTCTTCCAATTATTCCTTAAAGCAATCCCTGCCAAAATCAGGGGTATATAACCCAAAAACAGTGTATGCTCAATATAACGATGCCCTCGCCAGATAGAGATACCAAGGTCGGGAATAAATCGTCCCAGAAAAGGATTGTATTTAGAGGGAATTAAATAATCCAGGGGGCGGGCGGAAAAAATTAACAGGTCGGAAAGTGGGCGGATACCTCCTGTTTGCTCTAAAACAGTTCTTGAAGCAGAAAGCAAAATTTTAAAAATATGATAAGTAAAAGGTAGAATGATAATCAGAGCAACAAGAATAGCTACACTAATTATTTTAAAGTCCTTAATTCTAACTTTTTGTCTGTGCCAATTATATATCCCCGCAAATAGTATAAATAAAGCGGTAAATATGCCCATAAAATAACCATAATAATAATCAGATAAAAAAACCAGAGAAAAAGCCATACCGCAAAAGATAGCACTTCTAAATGTTTTCGTTTCGTTCAGCTTCAAAAGAGTCAAGACATATAAAGGCATCCATTGGATATTCGCCAAAGTTAGATGCTGATAACTGTGCACAAAATGATAGGGACAAAAGGCGTAAATAATCCCGCTGAACATAGCCGCGAGTTTATTCCTGGTAAGATAATCTACCAGATAGAACATTGTAATTGCTGACAGGAAAAAACTCATAAGGACAATAAGATTATAAGTAAAGATTTCATCAAAGGCAAAAAGAAATAAGCGCAGTAAACCTTCCCAGAAAAAATTCCTTATGGAGCCGCTAAAATCTATGGGAAAGGGCTGGTATTTAATCCACCAGCTATGCCAAATTGCCCCAAAAGAATCTCCCATAAAACCATAGGCAGCGCTGGACATCTTCCAAATAAGTGGATAGGTTACAGCAATAGTCAGGAGGGCAAAGATAAAAAAAATACCAGGATTAGAACCAATCCTGGCAGAATGTAAATTTTTTCTCCTCATTTTTGGTCTTCTTTTTCCCGGACAAGTTTGACAAATTTTATTACCACCCCGGTTACTAAAGCAAAATAGGCAAAATTAGCCAGTTGCTCGGCAATCGGCTCTAAATGCAGAATAAGCAAAAATGCACAACCAATCAGCGAAACCATAAAAGCAAGCACGCATTTATTGCTGAATTCCTGCTTAATAAACCACTCTACTCCCTTATTTAAAAGTGTCTTTGTTTGCGGTTTAAAAATATCCTCTTTGCTCTTAAAACCTCTATAACCTAATTTAAAAATCAGGATAATTACCGAGAAAAACAGCCAGGCAACTCCTAAATTTATTAAAAAAGACAAAGGAAGTAAAAGCACCCAGTTCAGGAATTGAGGAATTAACCAGAGTAAAATTAAGAAAATAAACCAAGATAAAAAAATCAAGGCACTATATAAATAAATCCTCTCCAGATTTAATAAAATTCTCTGCCACAAAAACAAAAGGAGAAACCATAAACCAGCAAATAGCAATATTCCCCATACTCCTGCGGCAAAGAGATTTCTTTTCTGTGCATCTTTTGCTAAATTAGAATCGGGAAAGGCGATAACTGCATTGCCAACCTTTCTTCTAAAATTGTTTATCCTTATATCTATGTTTTGATTTAAACCTCTCAGGAAATTAATTCTTAAAAAATTCTGTCCTCGGTGGGTAAATTCAAGCGGAACAAATAAATAATCAGATTCGGTTTTTCCTCTTTCCCTGATTTGATTGATCCTCAATCTTTTGTTGTTCAAAAAGATTTCTTTGTCAATTCCCTCTGCCGGCAGTTTAACCTTGATTAAATACCTATCCGCAGCCGGAAGCTCAAAAGAAAGAAACGCCTTTTTGCGAGCAGGAATCATCTGGCGGAGTGCAAATAAATGGGCATCTCTGGGCAAACTTATCCGGGCGCAAATTATTCCGCTCAATGCTCCGATAAAAACAATAAAGATAAAGTATTTTATTTTTTTGGACATCTTCTTTTTATAAAATCAACAACTAAAAATATAATACAACCGATAAGAGTTAA
>JAGGUG010000114.1 GCA_021158625.1 Candidatus Omnitrophota bacterium
TGGGCATTGCTGATTGCTGATTTTAAGACCTTTTGAACACAATAGACTGCTCTTTTGTTGGTAGCCTCTAATATCGCTAAAGCCTTATCTACCCTCTCTCCCCGAATTAGGTCAATGACCTTTCTTACTTTATAAGGGCTTCCCTTCAAGTATTTTCCTTTTGCTGACGCTAACATCCTAACTCCGCTTCACGCCGCACGCTGCACGCTTCACGCTTTTAAAAGAACAATACACAAAAGAGTTTTTTAAATTTGTGATTTTTAGCGTGTGGCGTGCCTGCTCCCTAGGCTTGTCCTCCGGGGTGGCTTGTAGCGTGTAGCTATTTTTTCTCCTTTGATTTTTCTGTCTTTGAACCGTGTTTTTTAAAGATACGCGTAGGAGCAAACTCACCTAATTTATACCCTACCATATTTTCAGAAACAAACACGGGGATAAAACTCTTTCCATTATGAACAAGAAAGGTATATCCGACAAACTCCGGAATTATTGTTGAGCGACGCGACCAGGTCTTGATCGCCTTTTTTTCTCTGCTATTTCTTAATCTGTTTATCTTTTCTAATAACCCCCTATCCACATAAGGCCCTTTCTTGATTGATCGACTCATCTTTCTTTCCTCGCTTGCCCCGACTTTTGGGGGCTACACTCGTCAGAAGTAGCGAGTAACAAGTAAAAAGTAGAGAGATTTTTTTAATTTTTATTTTTTGATTTTATATATATTCGCCTGTGGCGAATCCCCTAGCTCGTTACTCTCTACTCTTTACTCTCTACTCTTTTAAACCCTGTCCCTGCGGGGATAAGGTGACCCATAATTACATTCTCCTTCAAACCCAATAGATTATCTCGTTTTCTAGCTATGCTGGCTTCGCTAAGAATACGGGTAGTCTCTTGAAAACTGGCGGCGGAAATAAAACTCTCGGTAGCCAAAGAAGAACGAGTAATCCCTAACAAAACTAAAGAGGCCTGGGCTAAACGTTTATTTTTCTTGCGCATCTTCTCATTCTCAGCCTCAAATTCAAAGCGGTCTACCTGTGAACCAGTTAAAAACTTGGTGTCTCCGGGGTCTTCTATCCTTACCTTTTTTAGCATCTGGCGGATAATTATCTCAATATGCTTATCATTAATCTCCACCCCCTGAACGCGATAAACCTCCTGGATCTCATTTACCAGACATTCCTGCAATCTCTTAAAACCGGAAACCTTCAAGATGTCCTGTAAAACAATAGAGCCGTCAGTAAGTTGTTGTCCCGCACTAACATGGTCTCCCCGATAGACATCTAAACGCTTACCATGGGGGATAAGATATTCTTTCTTGGTTCCGGCCGGGTTGCTAATTATAATCTTCCTTTCTCCTCGCATAGATTCCTCTAATTCCACCACGCCGTCAATCTCGGAAATAATTGCCGGGTCTTTTGGCTGGCGGGCTTCAAAGAGCTCAGCCACGCGCGGGAGCCCCCCAGTAATGTCCCTGGTTTTAGAAATCCCCCGAGGGATCTTAGCCAAAAGGTCACCACTGTGCACCTGCTGACCGTTCTCGACAGCAATATGTGCCTGTACCGGAAGAGGATAAAAAGCAAGAATATCTCCCTTCCTATTTTGAATAATAATCTGTGGATGGAGATCCTCTCTTCTATAATCAACTATTACCCGTTCAGTCACCCCGGTAGAAGGATTTCGTGCCTCGTGCATAGTTACACCCTTCTTTATGTCTTCAAATCTCACCCTTCCGTTTACTTCTGTTAATATTGGCAGATTATAAGGGTCCCATTTAGCCACTATCTTTCCTTTCTCTACTTCTTTATTCTCCTCGGCTATTATCGCTCCTAAGGGAACAACATGCTTTTCTAATTCCCGACCTTCTTTGTCCTGAATGCTTATCTGCCCAGAGCGACTAAGAACAATCAAGCCTCCTTCACGCATCCTGGCGGTCTTCAAATTATGATATTTAATTACCCCTTTGTTTTTGACTTTAACAAAAGAGCGTTCGACTACCCGACTGGCTGTCCCTCCAATATGGAATGTCCTAAGCGTTAACTGCGTCCCGGGTTCTCCAATAGACTGAGCAGCAATAATCCCCACTGCTTCTCCTAACTCCACTGGCCTACCGGTAGCCAAATTCCGACCATAGCACTTAGCACAAACCCCTTTTTTTGCCTCACAGGTGAGCACACTTCTAATCTTTATCTTCTCAATTCCTGCCTTTTCAATCTCATCGGCCCTATCTTCATCAATCTCTTGGTTAGCCTCTACAATTACCTTGTCGCTTACTACATTGACAATCCTATCCACGGCAACCCTGCCTACTATTCTCTCTTTCAAGCTGGTTACAACCTTATCTCCCTCAATAATGGCGGAAACAAAAACTCCGTTTAGAGTCCCGCAATCCTCCTCTGTGACAATTACATCCTGAGCCACATCAATAAGGCGTCGGGTTAAATAACCTGCATCAGCGGTCTTGAGAGCAGTATCAGCCAATCCCTTGCGTCCACCATGGGTAGAAATAAAGTACTCAAGTACAGTAAGCCCTTCCCGAAAATTAGCAATGATTGGATTCTCAATAATCTCTCCCGAGGGCTTAGCCATCAATCCTCGCATTCCTGCTAATTGTCTAATTTGTTGTTTGGAGCCACGCGCCCCGGAATCAGCCATCATAAATAAGGAATTAAAATCTCCCAAGCCATTAAATGTCAAATCAGCAACCTCATCGCTGGTGTGCGTCCAGATATCAACGAGTTTATTATGCCTTTCACCTTTAGTGATTAATCCTTTCTGGTACTGTTTATTAATCTCGGCAAGTTTTTCTTGAGCTTCTTTTATATATTTCTCCTTCTGAGCAGGAATTTTTACATCGCTTATCGCAATCGAAAGTCCGGAAAAAGTGGCATACTCAAACCCGATTTTCTTTAAACGATCCAAAAGGAGTACGGTTTGCCCCTGACCGAATTTACGCAAGCAAGTAGAAATTATCTCTTTCAATTTAGATTTATCGACGACTTCATTAATAAACTCAAATCCTTCAGGGAGAACTTGGTTGAATAAAACTCTACCTACAGTAGTAGTAATTATCTCTCTTCTCTCTTCTGTCTTACCTGTGCCCGTTAGGGTATGTCTTCTGTCTTCTATTTTTATCCAGGAATGCAAACCAATCTTCTCATTTTGAAAAGCAACAACTACCTCTTCTAAATTACTAAAAGTAGGAATTCTCTCTGATTTCTTATTATATTTAGATTTGGTTAAATAATAACAACCCAGAGCCATATCCTGGGAAGGAACAGCAATTGGCTTACCATTAGCCGGGGAAAGAATATTATTGGCTGATAACATCAATAGGCGCGACTCTGTTTGGGCCTCAATAGACAAGGGAATATGAATAGCCATCTGGTCGCCATCAAAATCAGCATTAAATGCAGTACACACTAAAGGGTGAATGCGAATAGCATCTCCTTCTGTAAGCAGAGGTTGAAAGGCTTGAATTCCTAAACGATGCAAAGTAGGAGCGCGGTTTAATAAAACCGGATGTTCTTTAATCACCTCTTCTAAAATATCCCACACCTCCTGGCGCACCTTCTCCACCATTTTTCGGGCCCCTTTAATAGTATGGACAAAATCTCTATCTCTTAATCTTTTAATAATAAAGGGTTTGAATAACTCCAGAGCCATCTTTTTGGGAATACTGCACTGATGAAGCTTGAGCTCAGGCCCAACAACAATCACTGCCCTACCTGAATAATCAACCCTTTTCCCTAATAAATTCTGACGAAATCTCCCCTGTTTTCCACGCAGGGCGTCACTCAAAGACTTTAAGGGTCGGTTATTAGCCATTATTACGCGCCCATGTCTTCCGTTATCCAAGAGAGCATCTACTGCTTCCTGGAGCATCCTCTTCTCATTGCGAATAATAATGCTTGGGGCATCTAATTCCATAAGTCGCTTTAGACGATTATTTCTATTGATGACCCGCCGATATAAATCATTCAGGTCACTAGTAGCAAATCTTCCTCCATCTAAAGCTACCAGTGGTCTTAAATCCGGCGGGATTACCGGAAGGACCTCTAAAATCATCCACTCAGGTTTGTTGTCTGATTGCCTAAATGCCTCTACAATCTTCAATGTCTTGATTATCTTGTGTTTGTTTGTGCCTGATTTATATCCTCCCTTAACAAGTCCTTTAGTCTCCGCTTTGTGGGAGGCGAGAGCTTTGCGCAAACGAGAAGACATACGTCCCAGATCAACCCTGGACAAAAGTTCCTTTATCGCTTCTGCTCCCATTTTAGCCCTGAACCCCCTTGGAGAATCCTCTGCTCGCTCTTTAATACTGTGAACACTACTCTTATTCTGTTTGGGAGATTTCTCTAACGGGGTGGATTTCAGGTTTTGCCTTAATGCCTGCTGATACTCCTCTTCATCCAGAAGTTGCTTTGGTTTAAAAGAAGTCTCGCCAGGGTCAATAACTATATACTTCTCATAATAAAGTACCTTCTCTAAATCCTGAACGCTCATTTCTAATAAACTGCCGATAGCACTTGGAAGAACCTTAAAAAACCAAATATGAGAAACCGGAGCGGCTAATTCAATATGACCCATTCGCTCCCGACGAACACGGGAATAAGTAACCTCTACCCCGCAACGGTCACAAATAACCCCTTTGTGCTTAATCCCTTTATATTTTCCGCAACTACACTCCCAATCCTTTACCGGGCCAAATATCTTCTCACAAAATAGACCATCCTTTTCGGGTTTAAATGTGCGGTAATTAATCGTCTCCGGTTTCTTCACCTCCCCTCTTGACCACGACCTAATTTTTTCAGGAGAAGCTAAACCAATACTTATACTATCAAAATGGAAAGCCATTTTTAGGTTACAGGCTACAGGCTTCAGGCTTCAGGTTTTTTGTTTTCTGGTTTGAAGCTTGTGGCTTGTAGCTTGTGGCTTGTAGCTTGCTTTTCCAATCTTACATCTAGGCCCAATCCTTGCAGTTCTTTTATTAAAACATTAAACGACTCCGGGGTTTCTGAATGAAAAACATTCTCTCCTTTTACAATAGCTTCGTAGCTCTGCGTCCGGCCGAGCACATCATCACTCTTTACGGTAAGCAATTCCTGCAAGGTGTAAGCTGCTCCATAAGCCTCCAAGGCCCAGACCTCCATTTCCCCAAAACGCTGTCCACCAAACTGGGCTTTTCCTCCCAGAGGTTGTTGAGTAATCAAGGAGTAAGGACCAACAGAACGGGCGTGAATCTTATCCTCAGCCAGATGATTTAACTTCATCATATAAATATAGCCAACAGTCACTTTCTCATCAAATGCCTTGCCAGTTATTCCATCAAACAAAGTAACCTTTCCATCCTCGGGCAGCCCTGCTCTTTTTAACTCCTCTCTTATCTGCTCCTCGCTAATTCCATCAAATACCGGAGAAGCATAATAGGTATTTAAAACCTTTGCTGCCCAACCTAAATGCGTCTCCAGAATCTGACCAAGATTCATCCGTGAAGGCACCCCCAGAGGATTCAAAACTATCTGTACCGGGGTTCCATCAGGCAGAAACGGCATATCCTCCTCAGGTAGAATCTTAGCCACCACTCCCTTATTCCCATGCCGACCAGCCATCTTATCCCCTACAGAAAGCTTCTTCTTGCAGGCAACCGAAACTATAATCTTCTTCAAAACCCCAGTCGGGAGTTCATCCCCTCTTTTCAATCTATTTATTTCTTCTTTCTCTTGACTGTCAATCTGCTGGGTCCTTTGACGATATGTTTCCTCAATCTCCATAATCTCCTTTTCTTTAGAGGAAGAAATCTTAAGGGCAAAGAGATAATTCAGAAGTTTAGGAAAGAGATCAGCAGTGATGAGCTTGCCCTTTTTTAAAATAATCTTGCCTTTTCTATCCAACAAATCTCCCTGCAATTGCTCTCCGATCAGCACCCTTTTTATCGCCTCAACCATTGTCCTCTTTATCTCTCGTTTAGCGGCCCTAGCTTGCTTTTGAATTTTTTCAATCTGAATAAGCTCCTTGGTTTTCTCTTTTCTGCTCTTCTTCTGTAAATGCTCAAAAATCTTTATATCAATTACTACCCCTTTAACCCCCGGGGGGACAACCAGAGAAACATCCTTTACATCACTTGCCTTCTCGCCAAATATTGCCCTCAATAACCTCTCTTCGGGAGAAAGCTCACTTTCACTTTTGGGGGCAACCTTTCCCACCAAAATATCTCCCGGACCTACCTCTGCTCCGAGGTGCACAATCCCATTCTCATCCAACTTCTTGAGAGCTTCTTCACCCACATTAGGAATATCGCGAGTAATCTCTTCTGGGCCTAATTTAGTTTCCCGGCATTCTATCTCAAATTGCTCTATGGAAATAGAGGTATACAAATCCTCCTTGATTACCTCCTCACTAATCAACACAGCATCCTCAAAATTAAATCCCCGCCAGGGCATAAAAGCAACCAAGAGATTTCTCCCCAGGGATAACTCTCCGCCTTCAACAGAAGGCCCACTACTAATAATCTGCCCTTTCTTTATCCTCTCTCCTTCTCTAACAATTGGTCTTTGATTTATACAGGTAGAGGCATTGCTTCTTTCAAACTTTCTTAATTTATAAACCCCGTTAGAAACCTCAGACGAGAACTCTCCCCGAGAGTCTTTTTTAACAGGGCTTATTACAATTTCATCAGCAGATACGCTCTCTACCTTTCCATCTTGTAAAGCAATCAAAGCGGCTCCCGAATCCTCGACTATCTTCTTTTCCAAGCCGGTTCCTACCAAAGGAGGTTCAGGAAAAAGAAGAGGAACGGATTGACGCTGCATATTTGAACCCATCAAAGCCCGATTAGAATCATCGTGCTCTAAAAAAGGAATCAAACCAGCGGCTATACTTACTAACTGCTTCGGAGAAACATCCATATAGTCTATCTTATGAGGAGGGAGTTTTGAAAAATTCCCTCCTAAACGACAAGAAATATAGGGCTCAAGAAAACGACCCTGTTCATTCAGGCGGGCATTTGCCTGAGCAATAGCATATTTAGCCTCTCTATCAGCGGAAAGATACTCAATAGTAGAGGTAACTCGCTTCTTCTCTACCTTTCTATAAGGGGTCTCCAGAAAACCAAATCTATTTACTCTGGCGTATGTGCTTAAAGAAACGATCAGGCCAATATTAGGACCTTCAGGGGTTTCAATAGGGCAGATGCGACCATAGTGAGAGGGATGGATATCACGCACCTCAAAACCGGCGCGTTTGCGGGTAAGCCCGCCTGGACCAAGGGCGCTCAGGCGCCTCTTATGAGTGAGTTCAGCTAAGGGATTGGTCTGGTCCATAAATTGAGAGAGTTGGCTGCGGGCAAAAAAGTCCTTAATGCTCTCTGAGATTATTTTATGATTAATTAAACTATGCGGTTTGACTTCTTCTTTGGAACTACGAGAGGCACTTTTCTTATGACCGCGTGGCAAGAAAGCCATCTTTTCTTCTATGGCTCTTCGCAACCTGGCCAGAGAAAAACGAAATTGCTCCTGCAGTAACTCTCCCACTGTTCGGACTCGTCGGTTGCCTAAATCGTCGATATCGTCAACCTCTGCTTTACCCTGTTTTAGTTTAAATAGATACTTAATCGCCTCCACCACATCTTCTTTAGTAAGAGTTCTTTTGCTTAAAGGAATAGAAAGATTCAATTTTCTATTGATTACAAACCTGCCTGCCTCTCCCAGGTCATATCGGCGGGGGTCATAAAGCAGTTGGTCTCTCCAAAGTTTGGCGCTCTCAAAATCTTGGCGATCATCAGGTCTAATCCTTTGGTATAAATCCATCAAAGTTGCTTCAAAACTCGGATAGGGATCCTTGCTCAAGGTATTAATGATGCTCTTTACCTCCTCGCTTTCAAATCCCTGAGTATCTTTCGCAGTAAAGACCCGCACAGAATCCAATGCTCCCAGAGAACTCTGATGAATAAGCTCGGTCAACAAAGATTGGTCTATCTTTTGCCCCGGGGAAATAATAACATCCCCCTCTTTGTTCAGCACTGTCTCAGCACTAACTCTGTTGAGTAATCTTCGCGAAGAAAAGCGCCCTCCTATTTTAATTGCTTCAGTAGGACAAAATAATTGAACAATTTCGTCATTAGAAGCACATCCTAAAATTTTTAATAAGGAAGTAGCCAATAGCTTATGGCGACGATTAAAATAGGCATATAAAATGTTAGTGGGCTGAAGTTCTATTTCTATCCAGACCCCGTAACAAGGGATAATACGAGCATAAAAAACTTGTTTGCCCTCACCTTGGCTCGTTTGCTCAAAGCAAATTCCCGGCGAACGATGCAATTGATTTACAATCACTCTCTCTACACCATTGATAATAAATGTCCCTGATGGAGTCATCAAAGGAACCTCCCCAAGATAGATTTCCTCTTCCTGAGTAGGTATTGAGGGCTCTTTGCTTACCAAGCGGACCTTTATCTTTAAAGACCCGGAATAAGTAAATCCTTGACTGCAGCATTTCTTAATAGAATATTTGGGCATCCCAATAGAGTAACTTATAAATTCCAATCTAAGCTTGCCATCCGAACTTTCAACAGGGAAAAATCTGAGAAAAACCTCCTGGAGCCCTTGTTTCTTCCTTGAAAGAGGCAAGGAATCAATCTGCAGAAAATCACGAAAAGACTTAGTCTGCACCTCTACCAAATTTGGCAGTTTTAAAACCTCGGGGATACGCGAAAAAGTTTTTCTTTTAATCATTCAATGAGCACGCTATTTGTGGAACGCAGTAAACACAAATTGCTGTGCGAATTGACCCCCCACACCAACTTCACCAACAAGCATTAAGTGTAAAAACATAGGTTTGACTTAAAAAAACTGCCTTGTTTAAATTCCAGCCTCGACAGTGAAGTTGGTGTGGGGGTAAGTTCAACTAGGCAATTTAGCTTCCCCCCGAACTTTCGGGGTCGCTAAATTGTAGTTTCACTTTACCTCTACCTTCGCCCCTACAGCCTCTAATTTCTTCTTTATCTCCTCTGCCTCTTCTTTGTTAACATCCTTCTTTACTGTCTGGGGGGCTTGCTCTACTAAATCCTTTGCCTCCTTTAATCCCAGGGTAGTAACTGCTCTAATCTCTTTAATCACCTGGATCTTTTTATCTCCCACAGCGGTGAGAACCACTTCAAAACTACTCTTCTCTTCATCCTTAGTGCTTTCCTTAGAGGCAACAGAGGTAACCCCGGGAGCCGCTACTACCGGTGCTGCCGCAGAAACGCCAAATTTTTCCTCTAAGGTCTTCACCAACTCTGAAAGTTCAATTAGGGTCATTTTCTCGATGGCACCGACCACATCCTTTAATTTCTGGCTGAGAGATGCCTCTTCTTTCTTCTCTTGAGAAATAGGTTTCCTCTCTTTGTCCTCTTCCTTTTTCTTTTTTTTCTCGGCAGGTATCTCTGATTTCTTATCCTGCGAAACTGCTCTTTCCTCTTTACCCTTCTCTACATTTCCTTTGATTTGCTTTTTTTCTTCAGTCATTGCTCCTCCCTCTTGTCAGAAGACAGAACTCAGAAAAATTCTGTTATCTGTTATCTGTTCTCTGCTTTCTTAATTCCTCTATCACCCTCACCAGTCTCCTTAAATGCTCTTTTAATATGTAGGTAAAATTAGTTAAGGGAGACTGGATAAGGTTTAAAAACATAGCAATTATTACTTCCTTAGATGGCAACGCGGCAATCTTCTCAATATATTGAGGAGAAAAAAAATCATCGCCGATTATTCCTCCCTGGATATTAAAATTCGGGTGTTTGGCCTTAAAACCAACGGAAACTCGTGCCAATTCTTCAATACTGCTTCCATAACAAACACCTGTTTGTCCGCTTAAATCAAGAGAGACATTCCTTTTAATTCTTCGCAAAGCTATCTTAAAAAGGGTATTCTTTACGCCGAAATAAGACGCAGAAATAGAAGCAAGCCTCTCTCTCAGCTCTTCAACTTCAGCAACAGTCAACCTCTGATGATTAGCAATCAGTAAAGCCGGAGAGCCGGAAATTCTTTTGATTATCTCCTCTACTATTCCTCTTTTCTCAAAACTGACTTTAGGCATTGTTAGTTTTAAAATTATCCTTCTGCAATTAGTGCTTGGTTATCTTAAGTCCTGGGCCCATTGTGCTGGAAATAGCCAGGCTTTGAATATAATGCCCTTTCAGCCCGGCTGGTTTCTTTTTCTTTACTGCTTCTATCAGGCAAGAAATATTTTCTTCGATTTCCTGCTCTGAAAAAGAGATTTTGCCTACTGCTAAATGAATACCCCCATCCTTATCGTTCTTGAATTCTACTTTTCCCTTTTTTATCTCTTGGACTGCCCTGCCTATTTCATTGGTAACTGTCCCTGCCTTTGGGCTGGGCATTAGCCCGCGCGGGCCTAAAATCCTCCCTAACTTGGCTATCTGGCGCATTACATTAGGCGAACAAAGAACAGCATCAAATTCCATCCAACCCTTTTCTATTTTCTCTATCAAATCCTTAAGACCAACAAAATCAGCGCCGGCCTCTTTGGCCTCTTGGGTTAATTTCTCATCCTCGCAAAAGACCAGAACCCTCTTCTTCTTGCCTGTCCCATAAGGCAGAACAACACTGCCCCTTACTGACTGCTCTGTCTTTTTGGGGTCAATACCTAATTTTAGAGAAAGCTCCACGCTTTGGTCAAATTTAGGTTGAGGCACCTCTTTCAAAATCTTAATTGCCTCTTTTATCTCATAAACCTTATTTTTATCTACTGACTTATAACTCTCTCTAATTCTCTTACTCTGTTTCATCTTTCAATGACGCCACATTTAGGCGACTGCCTGGCCCGTAGCTCGCCGAAGGTTTACCCTGTTAAATAGCGCTGGAAGCAATTTAACAGGGTAAAATTCCCACTTTGTGGGATTTAACAGGGTGAACCTTACTAAATTGCAGTTTCATTTTTTATACCTATCCCCATACTCCTTGCCGTCCCTTCAATGATCTTTACAGCCGCAGCCAAATCCCCTCGCACATTTAAATCCTTCATTTTGGTCCGGGCAATCTCCTCTACATCCTTTCTGCTTACCTCACCAATCTTTTCTTTGCCGGCATTGCCGGAGGCCTTAGCCAGACCACAAGCCCTTTTCAAAAGAACTGCGGCTGGTGGACTCTTGACAATAAAATCAAAGGATTTGTCTTTATAAATGGTCAGGACAATTGGCAAAATTAGCCCCTCTTTCCCCTTGGTTTTCTCGTTAAACTCCTTGCAAAACCCCATAATGTTAACCCCATGTTGCCCTAAGGCAGGGCCTATGGGAGGAGCAGGATTTGCCTGTCCAGCCGGAATCTGTAATTTTACTTTTGCGATGATTTCTTTAGCCATCTTCGCGCTACACGCTACACGCCACAAGTAAGAAGGTTGCGCTGAACGGTTGCGGTTACATATCGTCTGTCGTTAATCGTTGTCGTTCATCGCCTGCCTGCCGTCAGGCAGGGACGAAACCCAAAGACGAAACCGATACTCAACCGAAACCGATAGACAAAGCCCCTTAAATCTAAAGCGTGAAGCCTGCGGCGTGAGGCGTGAAGCGTTATTATATCTTCTCCACCTGCCAATATTCTAATTCTAAAGGGGTCGTTCGTCCAAACATCGAAACGCTTACCTTCAATCTCCCTTTTTCTTCATCTACCTCTTCAATCGTCCCCATAAAATTGGCAAACGCTCCTTCCTTTACTCTCACCCCTTGTCCCTTTTGAAAAACAACCTCTGGTTTTGGTTTCTCTTTCTTCTTCTCTAACTGCTTTAGAATAGCGTCAATCTCTTTCCTTTGTAAAGAAAAAGGTTCATTTTTAAAGCCGACAAAACCGGTTACTCCGGGTATATTTTTTACTAAATTTAAGGTCTTATCGTTCAATTCCATTTCGATCAAGACATAACCTGGGAAGAGCTTTTTTTGAACAACCCTTTTTTCTCTTCCTTTAAATTCAGAAACCTCCTCGGTAGGGATTAAAATCTGAGAGAAAAAACTATCCTGATGTTCCTGCTTAATTTTATTCTGAAGTCCCTCTTTCACCTTCGCTTCATAGCCTGTTTGGGTGTGAATCACATACCACTGTTTCATTGTATATACCTCGCTATCGCTCGGTATAATGATTACAGAGATTAAAAGCAGATTACAAAGATTTTTTTAACAATTAATCGCTGTAATCAGCATCGGATCTCCAATCCAATGCTACTGAATAAAAATTCTTATCATCTGAGAAAAGAAGAAATCAACAATGCCAATAAAAATACCTAACAAAACCGTGGCTACAATCACTGCAATTGTAGAATCAAACAATTCCCGTCTCTTTGACCAGGAAACCTTTTTTAATTCTCCTTTTACTTCTTGTAGAAACTTTCTTGCTTGAGCCATATTCTCGAAGAAAATTTAATCCTCAGGTCCTTCAAATGCTCCCATAGGTCGCATTTTCAGGATCAAAAATTTTTACAAAGTAAAAATTTTTGGCAGGAGCGACAGGAATTGAACCTGCAGTCCCGGTTTTGGAGACCGGTGGTTTACCATTAACCGACGCTCCTTCAATAAGCACGCGATTTACGGAATGAAGTGAACCTAAATCGCTGTGCGCATTGAACCCCCACACCAATTTTTTAAGATGCTTAACCAAAAACAGAAATTGGTGTGGGGGCAAGTTTCATTACCACCTAAAATGAGCAAATGCGCGGTTAGCTTCAGCCATCTTATGCATATTATCTTTTTTCTTAATTGCTGGACCTTGTTTATAATAGGCGTTTAAAATCTCTTCGGCTATTTTTTGCTCCATTGGCTTGCCTTTTTTCTGACGGGCAAAATCTCTGAGCCAACGCAGGGCAAGAGTGAAACCGCGCTCTTGCTTCACCTCCATAGGAACTTGATAGGTCGCTCCTCCAATCCGTCGGGGTCTCACTTCTAAGAGGGGCCTGACATTCTCTACTGCTTTCTGAAAAACCAGCAGGCACTTTGGTTTTTTGCTCCCCTTTTGTTCAGGAATATCTTTAACTCTCTCTTCAATTATCTGAAACGAATTATAAACTATCTTCTCGGCCAGGCTCTTTTTCCCATCGAGCATGAGCATATTAATAAATTTACCCACCAATTTATTATTATACTTTAAATCGGGCTGAATTTTCCTCTTAGGTGCTCTTCTTCGTCTCATTCAATAAGTTCATAACTTACGGAGTCCCCCGATGTCCATCGGGGGCGACATAAGTTGTATGAACGCATTTCCGCCGTCGCCAAGGCTTTGGCGGACAAGGAACCCAGCACTAATTTTCTGCTAGGGTTAAGCATCTCTGAAAAATTAGTGCTGGGAAGTTCAGCCATGCAACTTACCTTCACTATCGCTCGCTAAGTTGTGGTTTTACTTAACTTTGTTCCGTATTTTGAACGAGCTTTTTTCCTATTCTCTACACCGGCAGCATCCCTGCTTCCGCGCACAATATGGTATCTCACCCCGGGCAAATCCTTAACCCTTCCTCCCCGGACAGTAACAATCGAGTGCTCCTGCAGATTATGCCCGATCCCCGGAATGTAAGCGGTTACCTCCATACCATTACTTAAACGCACCCTGGCCACCTTGCGCAACGCTGAATTAGGCTTTTTGGGCGTCTGGGTCTTAACCTGCAAGCAAACTCCTTTTTTAAAAGGACAGGCCTCTAAGGCCGGTCTCTTGACCTTTTTCGCTAATTTCTTCCTTCCTTTACGAACTAATTGGTTGATTGTAGGCATTATCCAGTCTCCAGTCTCCAGTCTCCAGTCTCCAGTTTTATTTCTTGCTGGTGACTGGTGACATGGCAACTGGTAACCTTCTGTATCTTGCAGCTTTTATCTCTTCTCCGCCTTGGCCATCTTCTTTGAAACCCTTCTTTTTATAATATACTTATCAGAGTACTTCTTTTTCTTTCTTGTTTTCAGGCCCTTGGTTGATTTTCCCCAAGGGGTAACCGGATGTCTCCCCCCAGAAGACTTTCCTTCTCCGCCGCCTAAAGGATGGTCAATCGGATTTTTAGCTACTCCGCGCACCGTAGGTCTTATCCCTAACCATCTGCTTCTACCGGCTTTTCCTAAAGAAATCTTGTTATGGTCAACATTAGATGCACAGCCAATAGTAGCCCAGCAGTCTAAATCAACCAAGCGCACTTCCCCGGAAGGAAGCTTCAGATGAGCAAACTTTCCCTCCTTAGCCATTAACTCCACAGAGGTGCCTGCACTGCGGGCAAGCTTGGCGCCACTGCCCTTTCTTAACTCAACATTAAAAATAGATGTACCCAGGGGAATATTCCTCAGCGGTAAACTATTTCCGGTTCTAATCTCCACATTTTCTCCGGCAACAATCTCATCCCCTACCTTCAGGCCTAAAGGCGCAACTATGTATCTTTTTTCCCCATCAGAATAAGAAACCAGGGCAATCCGGGCTGACCTGTTGGGGTCGTATTCAATGGACAAAACCTTTCCCTTGACATCATATTTGTCCCTTTTGAAATCAATAATCCGGTATCTTCTTCTATGCCCCCCACCACGTTGGCGCACGGTAATTCGACCATAGACATTCCTGCCGGCCTTCTTTTTTAAAACAGAGGTAAGGGATTTCTCCGGTTTCTCTCTGGTAATCTCCTCAAATTCGGAAACACTTGTCCAGCGTCTGGTCGGGGTGGTAGGTTTAAATCTCCTTATTGCCATTTTCAATGACGCCACAATTTAGGCGATCCCGAAA
>JAGGUG010000109.1 GCA_021158625.1 Candidatus Omnitrophota bacterium
AGTAAGATATTTGCCAAAGACTTGATGCGTCAATACGGCATTCCCACTGCTGATTTTGCGGTCTTTGACAGTTTTAAAAAGGCAATTGCTTATCTGCAAGAGATAGAGTTTCCGTGTGTCCTCAAAGCCGATGGCTTGGCCGAGGGTAAAGGGTCAATTGTCGTCCACAGCAAAGAGGAAGGCGAGAGCACTATCAATAAGATGATGATAGAAAAAATATTTGGAGCCGCCGGGGAAAAAATAATTATTGAAAAATTTTTAACCGGTGAGGAAGCGTCTATTATTGCCTTTACGGACGGGAAGACAATTTTACCCCTACCTTCTTCGCAGGACCATAAACAAATTTACGACGGCGATAGAGGTCCGAATACCGGCGGGATGGGCGCATATTCCCCAGCCCCGATAGTAGATAAGCAAAGATTTGATTTTAGCAAGGAGAAAATTTTGGAAGGGATTATTCGAGGATTAAGAGAGGAGGGAATAGTTTATAAAGGAATAATCTATGCCGGAGTAATGATTAATAAAGAGGAAGTGAAGGTTTTGGAATTTAATGTCCGTTTTGGCGACCCCGAAACCCAGGCGGTTCTGCCCCGCTTGAATAATGATTTAGTAGAAATCCTTTTAGCCACCCTTGATAATAGATTAGAGGAAATAAAATTAGATATAAACCCCCAATCAGCCATCTGCGTAGTTCTTGCCTCCAGGGGCTATCCGGGAAAGTATGAGAGAGGTAAAGAAATTTTTGGTTTAGATAAGATAGAAGATACTCTGGTGTTTCACGCCGGAACGAAATACCAAACAGTCACCAGTCACCAGTCACCAGTCACCAGTAAAAAGATAATTACCAACGGGGGAAGAGTGTTAGGGATTACGGCTTTGGGAGACAGTTTAGAACAAGCGAGAGATAAAGTATATAGAGAGATAGATAAAATTCATTTTGAGGGAATGCAGTATCGGAGGGATATTGGGGAAAAGGCTACAAGCTACAAGCTGCAGGCTACAGGTTAGAGGAGAGAGATGAAAAATCCAATTGTTAGTATAATTATCGGCAGTGATTCGGATTTACCCACGATAAGAGAGACAGAGAAACTGCTAAAGAAATTTGGCATTGCTTACGAGTTAAGGATTCTTTCTGCCCATCGTAGTCCAAAAAGGGTTTCTGAATTTGCTTTGGGTGCTGTCAAACGGGGGATAAAGATAGTTATTGCCGGCGCGGGTGGAGCAGCCGCGTTAGCCGGAACAATTGCCGCTCATACTACCTTACCGGTAATCGGTATTCCTATAGAAACTAAAACCTTAAAGGGTCTGGATTCCTTATTTTCCACTGTCCAGATGCCCAGCGGCGTGCCGGTTGGCTGTATGGCAATTGGTAAAACAGGAGCAAAGAATGCCGCCGTTTTTGCCGCTCAGATTTTAGGGATAGAAAATAAAGTTATTGCCGAAAAAATTCAAAGATATAAAAGGGGACTGAGTAAGAAAGTTGAACAAAAAAACAAGAATATTAAAACTTGATTCCCAAAATCCCGAGATAGAGGGAATAAAAGAGGCAGCCGAGATAATCAGAAAAGGCCAACTGGTTATTTTTCCTACCGAGACAGTCTATGGTTTGGGAGCAGATTTTGCTAACCCAGAAGCAATTCAGAGAATCTACCAGATTAAGAAACGCCCCCAGAATAGACCTCTAAGTGTGCATATTGCCTGTAGGGAGGATGCAGAGAGGTTGGTCAAAAATCCTCCACCAATTTTTTATGCTCTTAGTAAGGCTTTTTGGCCCGGTCCTTTAACCGTGGTTTTAAAGACAAAGGAGAGGAATATAGGCTTGCGTCTGCCTGATAATAAGATCGCTCAAGAGTTAATTAGCGAGAGCGAGACATTCTTGGTTGCTCCCAGCGCCAATATCAGCGGCGCCCGACCTCCAGTTACTCTTGAAGAAGCACTGAAAGATTTAGATGGTAAAGTAGATTTAGCCATTGATGGAGGAAGAACCAAATTGACCAAGGAATCCACAGTTTTGGATTTAAGCGCTATCAAACCGGAAATCTTGCGTCAGGGAGCGATTGAAGAAAAAGAACTAAAGAAAATTTTGGAACAAAGAAGAGTTCTCTTTGTTTGCACGGGCAATACCTGCCGTAGTATTATGGCTGAGGGGTTGTTAAAAAAGCGCCTTAGTGAAAAGGGAATAAAAAATATCAGGGTTCTCTCGGCGGGGGTTTCTGCTTTTCCAGGGCTTCCCCCTACTCGCGAAACAATACAGGTTCTTCAGGAAGAAGGGATAGATGTTTCTGATTACCGAGCAAAGGAGTTAACAGCGGAGATGCTCAAGAGCGCTGACCTAATTTTTGCAATGCAGGAGTATCATAAAGATGTAATTTTAAGAAGAGTGCCTTGGATAGAACAAAGGGTTTTTGTTTTAGGAGTAGCCGATCCTATTGGCAGGCCGCTGAATATCTATCAGGATTATTTTAATATTATAAAAAAAGAGATGCCAAAAGTGCTGTTAAGGATAAAGGAGATCCTGTGAGACTTGCCATTGGTTCCGACCATCGTGGTTATGAATTAAAAAAGTATTTAAAAGTGCTCCTGAGGAGGGAGAAGCATACTGTAGTTGATTTTGGCAGCAACAGTTCAAAGTCCTGCGATTATCCTCAGATTGCTTTTCCCTTGGCTTTAGCAGTAGCAAGAGGGGAATTTGATAGAGGGATTTTGATCTGCGCTACCGGAATCGGGATGTCCATTGCCGCAAATAAGGCAAAGGGTATTCGGGCCGCTCTTTGTTTTTCTCCTGAAGGGGCAAGGTTAAGCAGGGAGCATAACAACGCTAATGTTTTGATTCTGCCCGGAATGCTCATTGAGAAGAGATTAGCCGCTCGTATATGCAAGATTTGGCTGAACTCTGATTTTTTAAATGAGCGGCACAGCCGCAGATTGAAGCAGATAGAGGAGTTTGAGACATCCGCCTGAAGCGGATGTAGGCTTTCGCTACGCTCAGGATCAAATTTTGCGAAGCAAAATTTGGAAGGATGGCAGAGCGGACGATTGCGGCGCTCTCGAAAAGCGTTGGGCCGAAAGGTCCCGCAGGTTCGAATCCTGCTCCTTCCGCCA
>JAGGUG010000094.1 GCA_021158625.1 Candidatus Omnitrophota bacterium
ATTTCATTTAATCCTTTCAGGTGGGATTCTTCATGTCTTATAAGGTAGTTTATTAAGGCTTGGAAGGATAGAGATTTTAAACTTAAAAGTTTTTTGGGAGGAGCACGGGTAGCTAAATGTTTTAATATCTCTATCCTTCCAAAAGTAGTGTCTGCCTGGGCTAACTTATTTAATCTTGTTGCTCTTTGCCAGAGCTTACTCCAATCTTGGGCAGTAAAAATCATATAAAGAGTATCACTGATTATGCTGAAGCGAAGATCTTCTACCCCTCCTATCTTTCTAATCCTACCGATAACTCTATCAACCTCCCCTCCATCTTTTAAGTTATCATCATCTCTTAATTTCTTCTCTAAAATTTCATTTTCTCTAAGCAAATATCTTTGCACTGTAGGTTTCAGCCAGTTATCATCAGAATTAGGATAGTCCTCTCGATAATGGGCGCCACGGCTTTCTTCTCTCATCAATGCACCATTGGTAATCAGTAAAGCTACAGTTAACATATTTTCTGCTTCGTACTTCCCTATGGTAGAGGGGATTCCTTCTAATTCCATTTTAAGCCTTTCCAACTTTTGTTTTGCTTTCTTCAAACCCTTCTGGGAGCGAATTATACCTACGTCTTTCCACATAATCTTTTGGATTGCCTGCTTTATCTGAAGAATCTGAGCTGACTCTAACTCTAAGACCACCTCTTCTGAAACCGAAGGCATATGGGAAAGGATATCTCTGGTAGTTTCTTCAAATTTAGAAGAGTCCATTTCAGCAATTTCTTCTTTAATCTTTTTACCGGCGCGATGACCAAAAACTAATCCCTCCAGCAAAGAATTGCTTGCTAAGCGATTGGCTCCATGCACACCCACAGAGGCTACCTCTCCAGCAGCATAAAGCCCCTCAATACTTGTCTTTGTCTCGATATCGGTCTTGACTCCTCCTATAGCATAGTGAGCTGCAGGAATAACAGGAACTGGTTCCTTGGTAATATCAAGCCCTAGCTCCAGGCATCTTCGATAGATATTGGGAAATTTTTCCTTAGCATTTTTAATAGGCCGTAAATCTAAGAAAACATAATTAGATTTTGTCTCTTCCATCTCTTTATATATCGCTCTAGAGACTATATCTCGAGAAGCTAACTCTTTACGCTTATCGTATTTCTCCATAAATCTCTCTCCCTTAACATTAAGCAGTATTGCTCCTTCTCCTCTTGCAGTTTCACTGATTAAGAAGTTATGAGGCATATGAGGAATGATACTTGTGGTGCGCTTTTCATTAGCCATAAGAGAGGTGGGATGAAATTGGACAAATTCCATATTCTCAATCTCTGCCCCTGCTTTATAGGCTAAGGCTACCCCATCGCCGGTAGCAAAAGTAGGATTGGTATTATTAAAATAGACCTGAGCCAGACCTCCAGTAGCAATTAATGTGGCTTTGGCAAAGAAGGTTACGGGCTTGCCTGTTTTAATATCAAAGCCTTGCGCTCCATAACATCTTCCATCCTTGATGAGAAGCTTGGTAATAAATATATGCTCATAGATTCTTGCCGAATCAAACTTGCGCACTCTCTCCCATAATACCCGCTCCAGCTCTCGACCAGTGGCATCTTTAGTGCGCAGTATTCGAGCTTTTGAGTGTGCTCCTTCTCTACCCAAGGAAGGTTTTCCTTCTTTGGTAAGGTCGAATTGCGCCCCTATCTCAATTAACTCTTTAACACGCAGAGGCGCTTCTCTGACTAAAATCTCTACAGCTTCCTTTTTACACAATCCTGCACCTGCTCTTAAGGTATCCTGGAGATGTAAATCAGGGGAGTCATCTTTGCTTACCGCTGCAGCTATTCCTCCCTGGGCATATTCAGTATTAGCATCTCTAACTTTTCCTTTAGTAACTAAGATAACTTTTCCTTTAGGAGCGACTTCAATAGCAGCAGAAAGTCCGGCTATCCCTGTCCCAATAATTAACGCGTCGGTATAATATACAGGCTCCAATTTCTTCGGTTCTTCAGTGGGCCGATAAGCCTTCTGAGCAACTAAGAGTATGTGGGTATTGGGAAACCTACCCTTTAGGACCTCAAAATCTTCATCCCATCTACCTTTAACATCGCCTTCACCTCTAAAGTAAGGGAGGATATACTCGATTTCCTCTTTAACAATAAAGTAATCTTTAAGTAATCTGTGATACTCTTCTCTGCTTATACAACCAAAGGCCCCCTTCATCTTATCCTTCCAGGAGTAATCTTTTCCATAGATGGATTTTATGAGGAATTCATATAAGTCTTGGGTATTAAGGGTTACTACTACATCAGAGTCTTTTTTCTCTTCTTTATAGGAAATCTTCCAAGGCTCAAACTCTTTTACAAATCTGTAAAATTGATCCTTAGCAAAATCTGTCTTAAATTTTATAGTTATCTGGCTATCCTTGGGTTTTATTCCATCGCGAATGATTAATATCCCTTGGGGCTTAAGTAAATCAAAAGCCTTCTTAATCACCTCCCTGACCTTCTCTCTCCCATGGAAAGAGTATACCTCATGTAAGATAGGGGCTAATATTACTGTATCGAACTTTCCTTCAAATTTATAGAAGTCATCCCAGTAGAGCACATCCCTTATAAAATACTCTGCTTGGGGTATCTTTTTCTTCGCCTTTAAAATCATATAACCATTGTAATCAACACCAACCACTCTACTTTTGGGAAATCTCTCTACTAATAAAGCAATAACTGCTCCTTCACCACAACCTAACTCGATAATATTCCCTTCTCTAACATAATCTAAAATGCAGGCTTTATCAGGCCTGTTCTTATCTATCAACTCCATACAAGTATCTCTCCTTTCATCCGACGTCTGATGAATATCATTGATAAGCTTCCTCCTAAGATTATTACTTTTCCTTTGCCGAGATTCTCTCATCTCTTTTATTAAATGCTCTGCTTGGCTATCAATTAAAACAATCTCTTCTCTTAGCTTGTTGAGTTCTTCTTCACCTAAGACATCCCTAACCAGCCTCTCAATCAAACCAAACATCTCTTCTATAGAAACTCTGTTTTTGATACTGTACTTCTGGATTATTGTCTTACTAATGATGCCTCGGAAATGCTCAAGGGTATCAATAGCCAGTCTCTGGGGCTCTTCACTGCCATAAGCATATCTATACAACTTATGCTTTGTTATCTTTAATCCCCTCTTTACTTCTAACTCATCAGGAATGACAGAGCCGTCCTTCTCAAAAACATATCTTAAAAATTGCCGATATACACCCCTCTTTCTATAATCGGAAAGTAAGACTTGGTAGAGCCTATCTAAAACTACATCTGGCCCTAATTTGAATATTTCTCTAAGAAGATTTATCTTCTTTTGAGCAACTTCCTCAGGATAATATTTTCTTATCCTTTCCTCTATTTCTTCAGATCTCTCTTCCAGCTCATTCCACTTTTTGATGTATCTTTCCTCAATCTCTTTAAACAAGGTTATTCTTGACTCTGGATTCTTAAATTTTTCTAGAGCTACAACTAAATTTAACTCACTACTCCCTTGAGAAATATCCTCAAATATCCAATCATAATTTGGCTCTTCCAAAAGGTAGGCGATATCAAAACTGGCTATATTCTTAATCTCTCCTTCCTCAAATACTATATACTTATTCCCAAACCCGTGGTCATTACAACCTAATACATACTCAAGTACAATATGGTCAGTTAAATATAACAAAAGTTTTTCTAATGCCTCTTGATTATTATCTGCCAGGAGCTTAGAGACCACTAAAATACCTGACTCACCCTCTACAACTGCTTCAATAAGCACATCAGGATAACCATCCTCATTCTTATAGAGATAGGCTCCTTCATTTACCTTTACACCCAACAATCTTTCTTGTAATTCAAAATAGACTGTTTCATTCTCTAAGAATAATGAAGAGGGATATCTCTTCCTGGGAATAAATTCTTTCCTGCTTCCATCATCAAGCTCTATGGTTACTTTATATAAACCTTTTCCTCCACTATAATCTTTGAAATCAACTATTTTATAACCACCCTGGTAATTAAATTTAACCTTAAGCCACTCAGCTATTGCCTTATCCCATTTAAAATCAGAGATAAACCTCTTCCTAAATAGTTGAAGCATTATCTG
>JAGGUG010000007.1 GCA_021158625.1 Candidatus Omnitrophota bacterium
CCTCTCTTTTATCACCTTCTCATACCCCAATCCTGTAGGATGATAATACTTTTTTGTCGAAGGCAGGTACTCCTGCTCTACAAAATGCCCCTTATAGTTATGGGCGTATTTATACCCCCCTCGCCCCAATCTCTCTGCTCCTTTATAACTGCTTACTTTGAGATGGGTAGGAACCTCTAAAGTCCTGCCCTCCTGGACATCTTTGATTGCGGTCTCCAGGCCCTTATAAGCGGCATTGCTCTTGGGGGCGGTAGCGATATAAAGAGCGGCCTGGGCTAAAGGAATTCTTGCCTCGGGTAGTCCAATAAATTCAGAGGCATAGGCAGCAGCATTAGCCACTACTAAGGCATTGGGGTCGGCATTCCCGACATCCTCAGCGGCGCAGATGACAATCCGACGGGCAATAAACCGAATATCCTCTCCGGCCTGAAGCATCTTTGCCAGCCAATAAAGAGTAGCATCAGGGTCAGAGCCCCGCATACTCTTGATAAAGGCAGAAATGGTATCGTAATGCCCGTCGCCGGCCCTATCATAGACAACCGCTTTCTTTTGCATTGACTCCTGAGCTACTTTTAAGTCATAATAAATCTTTCCATCCCCTTTTGGGGGAGTAGTGAGTGCCCCAATCTCTAAACCATTGAGCGCCCGACGAGCATCCCCGTCGCAAACCTCTGCCAAAAACCCAATTGCTTCTTGAGAAATAACCAAAGGAAGATCTCCCAAGCCCCTTTCTTTCTCCTTGATTGCTCTATCTAAAATTAACTTAATCTCATCTTTGCTCAAAGGCTTAAACTCGAAGATAGAGGAACGCGAAAGAAGGGGAGAAATCAAAGAGAAGAAGGGATTGTGGATAGTTGCCCCGATTAGAATTATATTCTGTTCTTCAATATCAAAGAGTAAAACATACTGCTGATTTTTATTAAAATGGTGAATCTCGTCGATGAATAAGATTGTCTTTTTAGTTTGGGTTTGCCTTCTCTGCTGTGCCTCCCGAATAATCTTCCTTAACTCCTGCACATTAGAAGATATGGCGTTTATAGCTACAAAATGAGCGGCGGTAGTAGTGGCAATAAGATGGGCAAGGGCGGTTTTACCTGTGCCCGGGGGACCATACAAAATCAGAGAAGAGATACGGTCGGCTTCAATTAGTCGCCTTAACAACTTTCCTTTTCCTAAAATATGCTCCTGACCAACAAACTCGGCTAAACTCTGCGGCCGCATCCTCAACGCCAGAGGCAAATCCTTATCTTCTTTTTTAGAAAATAAATTGTTCATCTTCATATGCCTCGCTCCGCTCGGCATATGATTTTCACAGATTAAACTCCCGCTGGAAAATCTGTGTAGTCTGAATTTAATCGCTGTAATCAAGCATCGGAATTTAAGTAATTTCAATGCTAAAAAAAATCCCCACCCTGTCGTCCGAAGAAAACTTTTGAACCCGATTTCCAAGGTGGGTGCCCTGTTAGATACGACACATCGCACCTAAACGCAGGCTCCCTCAATCAGGTGTTGGCTCAAAAATTACTCTTCGTGGGCACGAACAAGGTAGGGAATCTATAAACAATTATACCATATTTTTACCCAAAAGAAAAGTCAACGGCCAGTTGCTCCCAGCTTCTTAAATAACTCGTGGCGAATCTTGCCATCGATACTATTTATCTCTGCATCGGTCAAGGTTCTCTCTTTTCCCTGATACTCTATAGAAAAGGCCAAACTCTTATATCCTTTGGGCACCTGTTCTCCTTGATAGATGTCAAATAGGTAAATATTGTTTATCAATTCCCCACCATTTTCCCGAATGACGGAAACTATTTCCTTACACTTAACTTCCTCTCTTACCAATAAGGCAATATCACGACGCACACTCGGATACTTAAGAATAGGCTCAAACTCCTTCTTAAAACTTGCTAACTCCACTAACTGTTTAAACCCCAGTTCAGAGAGATATACATCCTCTCGGAGGTCGTAATGAGCCAGAATATCCTCGTTTACCTTTCCTAAAACTCCTATTTTTTTATCCCCTACTTTCAGAGCGGCGCAAAGATGAGAAAAAAGGGGGTCATCCTCCTCAACAAATAAATAATTATTCACTCCTAAAGCCAAAAGCAACTTCTCTACCGCTCCTTTCAACTCATAAAAATCCAATCTCTTCTTCCCCCGCCAACTATCCTCATCATTGCCAAATAGCGCTATCGCTAAATGCTCATCCTCGCAGGGCTCTTCTCTTTCTCCATAATAATAAACCTTGCCCAGTTCAAAGATCTTTGCTCTTTTGGCCTGATGGTTAAGGTTCCAAGCGAGGATATTCAGGGCGTTAAAAAAAAGAAGCGGGCGCATTATCTCCTGCTCGGCGCTTAAAGGATTGGCAATAGAGATAATTCTTCTCTCCTGGTTTCCTCTATCAAGAGCTTGCTTAGAAATTAAACTATTACTAATCACCTCCTCAAACCCGGAACTAATCAAAACCTCCTTTACTTTCTTATCTACAATCTTACTTTTCGCCTCTTTAAAAGAAGAGAGTTCTGCTTTTGGCATTGTCCGGGGGATATTCTGAAAGCCAAATATGCGGGCAATCTCCTCAAGCAAATCGCTTTCCCCCTCAATATCAGAGCGGAAATAAGGAACCTTTGCCCTCAATTTCTCTCTATCAGAAAAGGTAACCTCAAATTGAAGGTTGCCCAAAATCTCTTTTATTCTCTCTTCAGAGATATCTATCCCTAAAATCCGCCTGACTTGCTTATAACGCAACTCTACTTCCCTTTCTCCTCTCTTCTCTTCCCCTGCCTGAGCAATTTCCTCTGATTTACCTTGAGCTAATTCTTCTAATAACTCGGAAGCTCGCTCTGAGGCTAAATCTACTCCTTCTAAATTTACTCCTCTCTCAAAGCGGTAAGAAGATTCTGTAGAGATAGCTAATTTTCTGCTTGCTTTTCTTACCCGGGAGGGCTTGAAATGGGCACTTTCCAAAAGAATAGTATTTGTCCCCTCATCTATCCCCGAGTTCTCGCCGCCGATGAGCCCGGCGATTGCCAGTGGGCTCTCAGAATCGGCGATAACCAAAATCTCCTCATCCAATTCCTTTTCTTCCCCATCAAGAGTGATAATCTTCTCTCCTTTCTTTGCTCTTCTAATTATTATTTTTTTCATTGGGGATTTGGAATCTGAGACCTGTTTTGGATTTCGGATTTCGGATTTCGGATTTACGCCTTTGATTTTCTCAAAGTCAAAGGCGTGCAACGGCTGCCCCATCTCCAACATCACATAATTGGTAATATCCACCACATTATTTATCGGTCTTAACCCTAAGTTGAGCAATCGTCTTTGCATCCATTGTGGCGATGGTTGAACCTTTATATTAGTTATTACTCTACCGGTATATCTCAAACATCCCTGTTTATCCTGAATCTCTATAGATACGGTTTTCGGTTTATACTTACCCTGCGGGTAAGTCCCCTGGCGGTTTTCGGTTTTCGGCCGCAACCCGCTTCCCGCAACCCGCTTCCCGTTCCCCATTGACCTGAAACCTGCAGCTTGCAGCCTGCAGCCTGTCACTGCCGCCACCTCGCGGGCAATACCCTGCACACTCAAACAGTCCGGGCGATTAGGGGTAACCTCAATATCCAGAATCTTATCTCTATCTTCACCCTCAGAGATTGATTTAACCTCCAAACCAGCCATTGTCAATTTCTCGGCTAATTCTTCTACTGGTAGAGCAACATCTACATAATCTTTTAGCCAATTTAGGCTTACTTTCATTGTTCACCCTGTTAAATAATTCGCCTTGGCGAATTCCCCCTTTGGGGGATTAACAGGGTCAACCCTGTAAATAATTTCGCCGAAGGGAATTCTTCCAGAGCGGCATTTAACAGAGTAAATTATAGCAATTTAGGCCTGATATTGTCAACCCTGTTAATTCCGCCAAGGGCAAAACCCCGACTTATTCGGGATTATTTAACAGGGATCAACTCCAGAGGATTTTTACCTTAATCTTATCACTGCTTCAGAAACCTTATCTTCGGCAGTATTTAGAATTGCAAGCCTCAATTCAACATAATCAGCCCGGGGCAGAAATATGAAACCACTTATAAGATAGCCAGGGCGAATGGTTCTTCTTCCCCAATCCAAATAATGCATCTTTTCGGGAATATAAGAAGCGATGGAATCCCCGCCGAGAGCAGCACCCATAAAGGTGCCCATTGCAGCTCCTACTCCAGCCATCCTTCCTACCTCTCGACTATCGCCTCCACTGACTGCTCCCAGAGTTGCTCCGGCAACTGCCCCCACTACCGCTCCTGTTCCTGCTCCTTTCACTGCTCCTTTGGTCGTCTCAGAAGCCCTAATCCTCTCAACAGACTGATGCAAAGCATAAGCATTGTACATCGAGCCATCGTTACGCACGCCAAAAATTTGGCTTCGGTCTATTTGGACAGTCTGCTCGCTGTTATTTTTGACAATCAACTTTATCGGCAGAATGCCTATCTTTCCTAAATCAACATTAAACTGCGCCCTTGACTGTTCCGGTGTGCTCAAAACTTCAGCCGCAATAACCACTCCGCCTACATCGGTACGGGTATAGTAATCACTCGGCGGTCTTATCGGGGTAACCCTGTCCTGAAAGGTGGCGCAACCGCTAATAATAGAAGCGAGAAAACAGATGACAGAGAACAGAGAAATCAAAAATAACCCTTTTTTCATCTTTCACCTCCAAATTTCACCAAAGTGAAATTTGATCCTGAGGGCACAGATCCTTTTCAGGATTAAATTCAGCAGAGTTGAATTTAGCCTATGGGAGTGCCCGAAGGACCTAAGGTTCTTCGTCGTTCGCTTATGCTCACTCCTCAGGATCAAAAATTTTTACAAGTAAAAATTTTTGGCGGAGAGGGAGAGATTCGAACTCTCGGTACCTTTCGGTACACGTGTTCTCCAGACACGCGCGCTCGGCCACTACGCGACCTCTCCAATTCGCCTCTGGCGAATTAATCCTGAGGGCACGATCTATGGGAGTGCCCGAAGGACCTAAGGTCCTTCGTGGAGTTTATGCTGAGTGTAAATGAACTACTCAGGATCAAAAATTTTTACAAGTAAAAATTTTTGGTACGCCTGAGAGGATTTGAACCTCCGACCTTTGGGTCCGCAACCCAACGCTCTATCCAACTGAGCTACAGGCGCTAATAAGCCACAGGCTTCAAGCTCCAAGCTACAGGTTAAAAATCAGAAAATGATTTTCTTTAATCCTTGAAGCCTGAAACCTGCAGCCTGAGGCTTGCAGCCTATCCGACTAGCACCTCTCCTTCAGCGTACTTATAAGTCAGCGGTTTCGCCTTACTAATCAGAGAGAAACCGACAGCTAAGGGTCCTACCCGTCCAATGAGCATAATGATGGAAAGGGTAAGCTTGCTGACAGTGCTTAAAGAAGAGGTTATCCCGGTAGATAATCCCACCGTACCAAAAGCGGAAACAACCTCAAAAAAAATCTTTAAAAAATTCGTTCTTTCAGAAACCAGCAATATCAATGTTCCCAAAATTACTACGAGAAGAGCAATAAGCCCGATACCAAAGGCTTTATTAATCGTCTTCTGAGAGATATGGCGATTAAATAGATTTACATCCTCCCTACCTCTTAATAAAGCAAAAAGAGAAAGGAACATTATTCCAAAAGTAGTTGTCTTAATTCCCCCTCCTGTGCTTCCCGGGGAAGCGCCAATAAACATCAGAATAATTATAGTAAGAAGAGTAAAAGAAGGCAACCCCCCAATATTGACTGTACTGAAGCCAGTGCCCGTAGAGGCCGAGATAGTTTGAAAAAGCGAAGCCAAAAGGGGGTGCTTAAATAGACCTCGAGCAGAAGAAAAAACAGTCACTGCCCCGCTGAGCATAATTAGCGTTGATAATACCATAACAAACTTGCTGTGAATTGAGAGACGCCGCGGCCGAAGACGATTAGTTATCTTAGTAAAAAGAGTGCGCAGATCATAGAGGACAAAAAATCCAATGCCCCCGGCAATACAAATGATGAATAGAGTCAGATTAAGCAGAACATTGCCCTGATAAGAAACAAAACTGTTTGAAAAAGGTGAAAAACCAGCGGTGCAAAAGCCGGAGATAGCGTGGAAAATCCCCAGATAAATTGCCCGCCCCAGGGAAAAATCCTGCATAAAATTTAATGTCAGGATAACCGCTCCTATGCCCTCAAAAAAGAGAGTGAATAAAATTACCGACCTAACAAATTTTATTATGTCTTCGGAAAGATGCCCCATTGAAGTATGAAAAAGCATCCTATGCTTCAGGGACAACCTCTTCCTCATCCCCAGAACAACAGAGACAACAAAAACCATATAGCCCAAACCACCAATCTGCAAAAGAACAAGAATAACTAATTGTCCAAAAAGTGAGTAAAAAGTCCCGGTGTCCACAACTGTCAGACCGGTGGTAGTAACCGCTGAGGTAGCCGTGAACAGGGCGTTTGTAAAGGTCTGCGAACTGCCCTTGCTCAGGGAAATTGGTAAACTCAGCAGGACTACCCCGAGCAAAATAAGCAGAACAAACCCGCTAAGCAGAAAATGAACAGAGGTAAATCCCGTTAAAAAACCCCTCCGTTTCTCTCTCATAGAATAACTATCCTTGCTATCCGAGGATTTAAATTTTATTTTGGGAAGTTTCATTTCTATTTGTGTAAAAAGCGGACATTTCTACTTTGCCCTGGCGCCAAATGAAAAGCCCTTGACAAGACAAAATAAATATGGTATATTTATAATGCCCTGAGAAATCAGGGTCATCAACTGCCCGTTGAAAAAGACGGGCTTTTTTTATTTTAAACGTTCAATATAAGGTTTCAATTTCTTTAAATCTAAATACTTATTACAGCTATCAATAAGTTCTCTGGAAATATGATATTTCGCAGAAATAACAACAACCCTTTTACCTTCCATTCGTAGCCTTTTGATTAGATAATCAAAATCGCTATCGCCTGAGAATAATACCATTGTATCATAACTATCTTTTAATAAATATGCATCCAAAGCAATTTCAACATCAAAATTTGCTTTGCGCAAATCTCCCTTGGATTTATCAGTTTCAGTAATGATTTTTAGCGGCTTGGTTATGAGCTTAAAACCTTGCCGTTTCAGCACTGTAAAAAATTTATCTTGCCGTTCATCATTGTGGCGAACACAATAATGACGGACACCTGCTAACTTTGTTTTAGTTTTAAAAAATTTATATAACTTCCTATAATCTATCCACCAATCCAAAGATTTTACTGAATTTTCAAGGTTAGCCGCATCTATAAAAACATAAATCCTGCCTTTAACATATTTCTGAATCATATCTTTAACTTTTTTTCTACTCTATTGCCCACATTTTCCTCATACTTAACTTATTTATACATCAGCAGTAACATATTTTGCATCTATATTTTTGTCAATAGATTTGTCAAATTTTTCTAACGGGGTAAATTTTATTTTAGGAAGTTTCATATTCAAAAATCAAAACTGATGGCGCCCAAAGTTAATGTTTTTAATCCCCGTAAACAGTGGTTGTATATTCTCCGAACAAACCTAAAATATTCTTTACACTATAATCAACATATTTAACCTTTGTGATACCGCCATTTCTTGTGGCTGCCTCTATACTTGCATCACCTGTTGCGATAAGTCCTAATATTGAGGTAGCTGTAGCCGTCCCAACCTTAGAATAAGAAATATTACCTGCTGCGGAAACAGGAGCCTTTACCTCAGTATACAATTGTCCCATTGGCAGGAAAGTGGCACACCCAGTCAATAATAATGTACTTACTAAAATAAGCATTAACAACAATCCGGCTTTTTTCATTCTCTTCTCACCTCCCTGTTCCTTATAAGGGCAGTTTCCTTATAGAGGCGATAAAGATGCTGCCTCTAATGATATCTATAGAGAAGTTGCCCCTATATTACCTTTCCTTCCTCGCCATAAGCGGAAGCCGAAGCCCCGAAGTTTCGGGGCTGAGGATAGAAATTTACTCCGGGCGCCATCTAACGGTATCGGTGTATGCCTGCAGACCCAGACATACACCGTAATTGCACCTACCGTAGCTGTCTTACCAGGAACGCCGTCCGCCGCGACCGCCTTCAGCGCGAGGGCGAGCCTCATTAACATTAAGCGTTCGTCCTCCCAGCTCCTTGCCGTTCATAGCGCTGATTGCCGCCTTGGCTTCCTCCTCAGCGGGCATCTCTACAAATCCAAACCCTCTGGATTTGCCGGTATATCTGTCTTTGATAATAACAGCAGATTCAATCTGGCCAAAACTTTCAAAGGCCTTACGCAAATCCTCATCAGTGAGGTCGTATGCCAAATTACTTACATAAATATTCATTCTAATTTTCTCCTTCCTTTACTCTGTTAATAATTCGCCTGGGCGAAATCCCCGACATACCTCGGGGGATTTAACAGGGTTCATCCCGTTAAATAGCGGCTTTGCCGCTCCCCCGCGGAAGTGTGGGGGATTTAACAGGGTAAACTTCTCCTTGTTTTGTTCAATAACACTAAATTTTTCTATATCTTCACCACCTCCTCTTCCTTATAGGGACGCCTTCCTTATAGAGACGATAGAGAAGTTGCCTCTAACAATACTTATAGGGAAGCTGTCCCCATATTACCTTTCCTTGTAATAGACCCTTCGCTCCGCTCAGGAGCAAAAATTTTTACAAAGTAAGAATTTTGGCGGAGGGAGTAGGATTCACCCAGCACTTTTTTGACTGGCGGAGAGGGAGGGATTCGAACCCCCGGTGGATATAAAACCCACAGCAGTTTTCAAGACTGCCTCTTTCAACCACTCAGACACCTCTCCTCAAAAAAGTGCTGGGTTCAAGACCGCTCGGATCAACCACTCTGGCAACCTCCCTTTCCTTATAGGGACGCCTTCCTTATAGAGACGATAGAGAAGTTGCCTCTAACAATACTTATAGAGAAATTGTCCTCATCTTACCTTTCATTGCCCCGACGAAACTCGGAGAGCCGAAGGTTTGAAACTTTGAGGTTGAGGATAGCCCCGAGGTAACGTCGGGGCGCTTTGAGCATTTTGCCCCAAAGACAAACCTGCTGAAAGTCTATATCATAGAACGCACAATTTGAGACGTCCTCTCTATAAAATCACTAAATGTAATCTGCTTTGACAAACAAGAAAGAATCACTACCAGAATAAGTAGATTAACGATATAAATTAGGGGGAGGGAAAAAATCCGTCCGCTGCGGACAATATCCTTCTGCCCCTGACCTAAAAAATAAAAAGTCAAAAAAATATGAAACGCCCAGGTAAATCCGACAAAAAAGAGAAAAAAAGCAAGGTATCTCGTGACATCTAAAAACAGAGCAAGAATAAAATAAAAAGTCACCACAAAAATGGTATAAATAGGAAATAGATAAGGCGAGAGAGAAATGAAAAAATTTGATTTCGTGCTTCTTACTCTTCCTCCTCTTGAGGAGATATGAAATGCCCTTACCCTCCCCCGACAAAGAAAAACAGAAATAGCATGGGTCAATTCGTGCCCAAAGATATAAAAAAGAATCGGTTTCTTAAATAAAAAATGGATTAGGGCGTAGCCAGCTATTCCTAATAGAAAATAACTTTCTTTGGTTCTGATTGTAAAAGAGGATATCTCTCTTAAAAAGGCAACAGTAAAAACAACACCAATAAAGCCTAAAAGGACTCCCAGAATGATTTTAAAAAAAGAGATAGAAAAACGCTGAAATCTATTTTTTAAATTCTTTTTCATTAATGTATTTCTGCAAAGCAGGGGGAATTTTTACGCTCCCATTCTCCTCCTGATAGTTCTCTAATAAAGCAACAACGGTGCGGGCAAGAGCAATCCCTGAACCATTTAAGGTATGTACATATTTCAGGCCCTCTTTTGTGCGGTATTTTATATTCGCCCGCCGAGCCTGAAAATCTTCAAAGTTGGCACAACTGCTTACTTCCAGCCAGGCATTACTACCGGGGGCAAAAACCTCCAAATCGTAACATTTGCTGGAGGCAAAACTGAGTTCGGAACTGCAGAGCAAAACCAGGCGGTAAGGAAGCCCTAATCTCTGCAAAACCTCCTCGGCATCGCCCACGAGAGATTCTAACTCATCATAAGAATCCTCTGACTTAACAAACTTTACTAACTCTACTTTATCAAATTGATGCACGCGAATTAACCCCTTTGTTTCCCTGCCATAACTCCCGGCCTCCCGCCGAAAACAAGGTGTATAGGCAACATATTTCAGAGGCAAATTCTGGGCCTCCAAGACTTCATTGCGATGCAGATTGGTGAGAGGCACCTCGGCCGTGGGAATCAAAAATAAATCGTCTTTTTCAAGACAATACATATCTTCTTCCAATTTAGGCAACTGCCCGGTATTAAACATTGAACTCCGATTTACCAACAAAGGCGGCCAAATCTCCTGATAGCCCTTTGCCCTATGCACATCCAAAAAGAAGTTTATGAGTGCCCTTTCTAAAAGTGCGCCCTTTCCTTTAAACAAAGGAAAATTAGAGCCGCTCATCTTTGCCGCGCGCTTGAAATCTAAAATATCTAAATCCTCTCCTAATTGTAGATGGGTCCTGGGAGAAAAAGAAAATTTTCTTAACTCTCCCCACTGACGCAGAACTTTATTATCCTCTGAACCTTCTCCCAGAGGCACAGAGGGGTGCGGAAGATTGGGGATACCTGATAACAAAGCCTCTATCCTCTGCTCAATCTGGCGTAGATTCCCTTCCTTCTCTTTTATCTCTCTTGCCCACTCGCGCACCTCAGCAATCTTCTCCTGAACATCAATATTTTTTCTTTTTAACCCTGCAATCTCGTCACTTTGTTTATTCCTCTTTGCCCGTAATTCCTCAACCCTGCTCTTTAACTCTCTCGCCTGCGAGTCTAAGTTCAATAAAGCATCAAGGCCCACTTTTTCCTTTTTTGCCACCAATCCTTTCTTAACCAATTCTAAATTTTGGCGAATAAATTTAATGCTCAACATTTTCAATTGCCTTTTTCATTTCCTCAATAAACTCTTTTGTTTAAGAGAAAAGGTTTTTCTCACCACCACTAATATATCAACAGAGGCGTGAAGCGCTTGCCCCGTTAAATAGCGGCTTCGCTGCTCCCCCGACGCTACGTCGGGGGATTTAACGGGGTGAACATGTAGCTTGAAACTCACCCCTTTACCACTCCCAACGGCTTCATCCGACAAACCTTTTTGGAGATGCCCGCACCGGCAACAACATCCACTACATCAGCCACATCCTTATATGCCTGCGGGGCTTCTTCGGCTAATGTCTCTCTGCCGGCTGTGCGGACAATTATCCCTTTACTTCTTAATTCTTGAGACAGCGCTTTTGCGTTTATTGATTTTATTGCCGCTGTCCGAGACATCACCCTGCCTGCTCCGTGACAAGTGGAATAAAAAGTCTCTGCGGCTTTCTCTGTACCCACCAACAAAAACGAACATCTCCCCATATCGCCGGGGATAATCACCGGCTGACCGACTCTTTTATATCTTAAGGGGACATCGGGATGCCCTGGTGGAAAGGCACGCGTTGCCCCTTTTCTGTGCACACAGAGGGTTTTTTCTTCTCCATCAACGATATGCTTTTCAAACTTGGCAATGTTATGGGCAACATCGTAGATTAAATCCATCCCTAAATCCTGCCACTTCTTACCAAAGAATTTTTCAAAGCCCTTTCGGACCAAGTGCATCAAACTCTGGCGGTTTGCCCAGGCGTAGTTTGCTGCACAGCACATCGCCGCAAAATAATTCTTTCCTTCCTTGGAATTTAAGGGAGCGCAAACAAGCTGGCGGTCGGGAAGTTTTTCTTTATCAAAATAAGGAAGCATCATCTTTAGATAATCATCGCAAACCTGATAGCCAAAACCTCGCGAGCCGGTATGAATCATTACCGTGATTTGCCCCTTAAATAAATTGAAAACCTCGGCTATCTTTGGCTCATAAACCTCATCGATAACCTGAACCTCGCAAAAGTGATTTCCACTGCCCAATGTGCCTACTTGGGCCCTCCCGCGTTCATATGCCCGCTGGGAAATTTTATCCGGGTTCGCTCCTCTTATTGCTCCTCTCTCTTCAGTGAACTCTAAATCTCTTTCTACGCCATAGCCCCGCCGCACTGCCCAACCAGAGCCCTCTACTATTACTTTTCTTAACTCCTCGTGGGAAATCTTCATTTCACTTTTTGAACCCAGGCCAGCAGGAACTTCTTGAGCCAAAGTATTTATCAATCCCTCAATTTTGTCTCTTATCTCACCCTGCTTAAGATTAGTGCGGATGAGTCGAACTCCGCAGTTTATGTCGAATCCCACACCGCCAGGCGTAATTACCCCTCCATCTTCAGGGTCGGTTGCGGCTACCCCGCCAATGCAAAAACCATAGCCCCAGTGGATGTCCGGCATTGCCAGAGAATGTTTAACTATACCCGGCAGAAAGGCGGCATTGGCTACCTGCTCGGGCGCATAGTCGCGGAAGATATCTTTTAATAATATTTCGTTAGCGTAAATCCTCCCCGGCACACGCATCCCGGATTTATAGCTTTGGGGAATCTCATAACAGTAGTCATTGACTTTTTGTATTGGCCCGCTCCAAGGTTCTTTCATAGGTTTAAAACCGAGCACCAAAACAGTAAAGCACCAAATCACAAATTCCAAATCACAAATAAATCTCAAATTTCAATACTCAATGACCGAAACAAAATAAAGCCAATAACGAACTGTTTGAAATTTGGTGCTTGAAATTTATTTGTTATTTGGTGCTTGGTGCTTGGAATTTCTCAACTTTGGCGAAGCCAAAGTTGAGCTATACATCAAAAATCACCTCTACCTGCCAAAGGTCATCTTTCTTCTCTATCTTAAGATTATGATAGGTAACCCCCTTTATTTCATTTTTCAGGGAGTGCTTTGTAGAATCAAATTTATCTCCCCCAATCTCTCCTTCTAAATAATTATTATCTAATTTAACAATAGTGAATTCCTTCCCTAAAATCTCATCTACATTAAAATGATAAAGCAGTTCTCCCAGCCAACTAACCAGAAGTTCTTCTGCACTCTCTGCCTTGCATTCTATTTTTAGCGATTTTTTAACTTCCACCTTGTCTAAATCGGCAATAATAGCAAACATCCCCTGGGCAGAATTAACAAACAACTCTTTTAAATCTCCCCCAAATGCTCTTATACCTATATCCGCGGTATGCTCAATGACCTCGTATCTTTCCCTGACTTTCTCAGTCTCTCTCCTCATTAAAACTCCTCAGTATTGCTTCAATCTTTGGTTTTGTTTCTGGCAGATTCCTATTTATAATTTCCCAAATAATACCCAAATCAACTCCAAAGTATTCATGAATTGTGATATTCCTTAGCCCAATCATCCTTCTCCAGGGGATATCAGGACATTTTTCTCTTACATCTTCTGGAATATTGCTTGACGCCTCACCAATAATTTCAAGATTTCTTATAACTGCGTCCACAACCATCTCATTTTCCGCAAATGTCTCAGAAGTTAAACCCTTGATGTAGCGTCCAATCTTATTTATAGCCTCCACTATGTCCTCGGCGAACATCTTGTATGACCTTTTTTTATGCATAAACCACCTCCTCCAAGATCTTATGCTTTAGCTGAGATTTCAAGGCTCTCCTTGTAACTAAATCTACTTCTTTGCCCAAAATTTGCTCAAGAAATTCCTTCAGATCAATAAATTCCCAACCAATTGGAGTATAGAACTCCACTAAAACATCCACATCGCTCTTTTCGGATTCCTCTCCTCTGAGGTAAGAACCAAAAATCCCTATTTCTTTCACCTTGAACTTCTCTTTCAGGAAAGGTTTATATCTTTTTAGCGTCTCTTCTATCTCTTTTCGCGTTTTCATTTTCCTGCTCCTTTCCTCACTCGCCGAATCCTTATAGAGGCGATAGAGAAGTTGCCTCTAATTATACCTGAAGGCGAGAGCCAAAGTCCCCCGACAAGATGTCGGGGAGCTGAGGATAAAAGCATAGTTAGCAGAGATTATTTTCATTTGACATAAGATGCCTTTTGATTTTCGCCGTTAGATAAAAAATCCCAGAACCGCATACTCTATTCTCTTTCTTATATGATGTCTAACTTACTTTTTTCCATCTTTATACAAAACATAAACAATAAATCCTATTGTTATTATTAGGGTAATTATTAACGCTATCCAACCAAATTCGTTTAGTTTAGCTACAACACCTCCGTGATGAGAAGATGCTCCTTGTTTACCTATACTCCTTGATACCCAACCATTTTGCCAAGTAGCGTAAGTTCCTATGGAGGTTACTATTATACTTCCTACTAATATAGCTCCGCCTGTCCACCAAACATATTTTTCTTTTTTAGGAGAGGTATTAATATGATTGCCAACGCCGAAACTGTCAGTAAAAATAATATTATACTCATAAAAAGTAACTTAGATTTCCGATAACTCTTATTTATACGAACAAAAGTTCGCAACAGGATTTTTGCAAAATAGATTTTGCATCTAAATATCTTAAGAGGTTCGGCTTGTCGCGTGAAGCGTGTGGCGTGCAGCGTGAGGCGCTACTCCTCTTCAATCACCTTTGCTACCGCCACCACTTTGTCGCCGGGTTTTAAAGAAACCAACCTTACCCCTTGCGTATTCCTGCTAATCGTTCTAATCTCGCTGGTGGCTGTGCGCACCACCATCCCCTGCGCAGTAATCAAAATCAACTCGTCCCTATCATTCACCGTCTTTACGCTCACCACATTTCCATTCCTTTTGGTGGTCTTGATATTTATTATTCCCTTGCCGCCGCGAGATTGCTTTCTATAGGCAGAAAACTCTGTGCGTTTGCCAAAACCCTCTTCAGTAACAGTAAGAATAGTAGCGTTTTTTTCTACGAGCTCCAAAGAAATCAACTTATCATCCTTGCTTAACCTAATACCTCGGACCCCTTTGGACGCTCTGCCAGTCGCCCTCACCTCTTTTTCGCTAAATCTAATTGCCTTTCCTTTTTGGCTGGCCAAAAATATCTCATCTTCCCCCCGGCTAATTTTACATCCTATCAATTCATCATCCTTATCCAAATCAATAGCCACAATCCCTCCCTTACGCGGGTGGCTATAACTTCTTAATTCTGTTTTTTTCACTAAACCGTTCCGGGTAGCCAAAAGCAGGTAGCCCTCCTCAAAACCCTTTACACATATGCACGAAGCAATCAACTCTCCGGGCGAAAGCTGGAGAAGATTTACAATTGCCCTTCCTTTAGCCATTCTCCCAGCCTCAGGAATCTCAAATACCTTCAGCCAGTAAACCCTTCCTTTATTGGTAAAAAATAAAATGTAATCGTGAGTGGAAGCAACAAATATATTCTCTAAAAAGTCCTTATCCCTTATCTCAGCCGCCGTAACCCCCTTGCCACCCCGTCTCTGCCGACGGTAGTGGCTCACCGGGAATCTCTTGATATATCCTAAGTGACTAATAGTAACCAGAACATTCTGCTTGGCAATGAGATCCTCAATTTCTAAATCTTCCTCCTCGGCTAAAATCTCTGTCCTTCTTTCATCGCCAAATTTCTCTTCTATCTCGCTTAATTCCTGTTTTATGAGTTCCCTGACTTTTTGTTTACTCTTTAAGATCAATTTATATTCTTCTATCTTTTTAAGCAGCTCCAGATATTCCTCCTTTATTTTTTTCTTTTCCAGAGCAGTCAAGCGTTGAAGTTGCATCTCTAAGATTGCCTTTGCCTGGGGCTCGCTCAAAGAAAATTTTTTGATTAAATTTATCTTTGCTTCCTCTACTGTCTTGGAATTCTTGATTGTTTGAATAACCTCATCTAAATTATTCAGAGCAACGGTTAACCCTTCTAAAATATGGGCGCGTTTCTCGGCTTTCTCTAATTCAAATCGGGTGCGCCGCGTAATAACATCCTCGCGGTGCTCAATAAAACAATTGAGCATTTGCTTCAGATTCAAAACCAGAGGCTTGCCTTTCACCAGAGCAAGCATAATTATACCGAATGTGGAGCGCAGCTGCGTTTGTTTATAGAGCTGATTTAGAACAACCTGGCTATTCGCATCTTTCTTTAATTGAATAACAATGCGCATCCCCTCCCGGTCGGACTCATCGCGCACATCACTAACTCCCTCAACCCTCTTAGCCTGCACAAGAGCAGCGATACTTTTAATAAGTTCGGCCTTATTCACCTGATAAGGAATCTCACTAATAATAATCGTCTCCCTGCCTTTTTCTTTCTCGATCCCTGCTCGCCCCTGAATCTTTATCACTCCCCTGCCTGTAGTATATGCTTGCTTAATTCCCTCTCTACCACAGATAATCCCGCCGGTGGGAAAATCAGGACCCTCTATTCTGGTCATCAGCTTATCTATAGAAACCTCAGGTTCATCTAAAAGCAGATTAAGCCCTTGGATAACCTCGCTCAGATTATGCGAGGGGATATTCGTAGCCATCCCTACAGCAATCCCCGAAGAGCCGTTAATCAGCAAATTGGGAATTCTGGCTGGTAGAACCGAAGGCTCAGTTAAACTATTGTCAAAATTGGGGACAAAATCAACCGTGTTTTTATCGATATCCAAAAGAAGCTGGTCGGTAATCCTTTGCATTCGCGCCTCAGTATATCTCATCGCCGCCGGGGCATCCCCGTCGATTGACCCAAAATTACCTTGCCCGTCAATTAAGGGGTATCTTAGAGAAAAATCCTGAACCATTCGCACCAGAGAATCATACACAGCGACATCACCGTGAGGATGGAATTTCCCCAGTGTCTCTCCAACTATGCGGGCGCATTTTTTATAGGGCTTATTGTGTTCAAGTCCTAAGCCCTGCATTGCATAAAGAATCCTGCGGTGCACCGGTTTCAAGCCATCACGCACATCGGGAAGTGCTCTCCCCACGATTACACTCATTGAGTAATCAAGGTAAGAGCTTTTCATCTCGTCTTCTATGCAAACTGGAACTATCTTTTCTTTTTGGGTGTACATCTCCTCCTCGCTCGTTTCACTCACTCGTCGGAAAATTACAAATTCCAAGCACCAAATTACAAACAAATCACAAGTACCAAATTACAATGACCAAAACAGAGAAAGAAATGCTTTAGATAATTGTTCTGGTCATTCGGTCATTGGTTATTGGAATTTATTTGTGATTTGAGATTTCTGATTTGGAATTTCTCAACCTTGGCAGATTACAAAAGTTGAGTTATACATCCAGATTCCTCACTTCCAAAGCATTTTGTTCAATAAATCTGCGGCGAGGTTCGACAACATCGCCCATCAGCATTGTAAATATTTCATCGGCCTCTACAGCATCCTCCAACACTACCTTTAAGATTGTGCGTTTGTCCGGATTCATTGTTGTTTCCCAGAGTTGCTCTGGATTCATCTCTCCTAAACCTTTATACCTCTGCACGGTAATTCCCTGCTGGGCATATTCCTGAATAAAATCCCTCAATTCTTTTAAATTCAAAATTTCTTTTCCACCTTCGCCAAGGCTTCCCCCTTCGCCCTGTGGGCTTTGGCGGACAGGTCGACGGGCAGATTCTCTCTTTGAAGTAAGAATCTTCAAAATGGGCTGGTGCGAGAAATAATCCTTTATGCTCAATCCTAAACCCTCCAACTGCTTAAAATCCTTTGTCAGCTCCTTTTCTTCTCTCAATTCTATTGCCTCTTCGCTAAGCCCCTCTTCGGAAAAGAAGAACTTATCTTCTCCTTCTATCTTTGCCCAATAAAGGGGCAGTTTCTTTTTCTCTAAAAAACACCGGGCATATTTTTCAAAATCTACTCCTCTTTTTTTTAAATAAAGTGAAAACTCTTCAATGCGACGGGTAATCTCTATTATCTTTCTAATCTCCTGAGGATTATACTTATAACCGTCTGAGAGACGCAACAGAGTGATATCTGCCGAAATACCAATGTTTAAAAAGAATCTCTCTTTTTCTTCTTCATTCTGAATATACTCTTCCTTCTTGTTCTTCGTAATTTTATACAAAGGCGGTTGAGCAATATAAATATGTCCCTTTTCAATCAACTGGCGCATCTCGCGATAAAAAAAGGTCAGCAATAAAGTGCGAATATGCGCCCCATCAACATCAGAATCGGTCATAATAATTATCTTATGATATCTTAACTTAGAAATATCAAAGTCCTCTCTCACGCCGGTGCCAATAGCCATTGTCATTGTTTTAATCTCCTCGTTACTCAAGATTTTATCTATTCTTGCCTTCTCTACATTAAGCACCTTCCCTCTTAAAGGCAGGATTGCCTGAAAACGACGGTCACGCCCCTGTTTGGCACTCCCTCCGGCACTGTCTCCTTCTACAAGATAGAGTTCGGAAACTTGAGGGTTTTGCTCTGAACAATCGGCTAATTTACCCGGCAGAAGCCCTCCTTCCAACACCCCTTTACGGCGGGTAAGGTCCCTGGCCTGACGGGCGGCTTCGCGGGCGCGGGCAGCTACGATCCCCTTCTCAACAATCTTGCGGGCAACAGAAGGATTTTCTTCCAAAAAGGTCTTCAAACAGCTGCTCACTATTGACTCCATAATCCCCTGAATCTCGCTGTTTCCTAATTTTGTCTTTGTTTGCCCTTCAAATTGGGGACTGGGTAACTTCACGCTGATTACGGCAGTGAGACCCTCACGCACATCCTCACCTGAAAGACTGTTAATCTTTTTCAGCAGGTTCCTATCCTTACAATATTGATTAATTGTGCGGGTAAGAGCAGAACGAAAACCAGCCAGATGCGTTCCTCCTTCAGTTGTGCTGATATTATTAGCAAAACTAAATATATTTTCTACATAACTATCATTAAACTGCATCGCCACTTCTACATTTATTTCCCCCTGCTCCTTTTGGAAATAGATAACCTTTTTATGCAGGGGATTCTTATTCTCATTCAGATACTCAACAAAAGAAACAATCCCTCCCTTGTATCTGAATATATGCTCCTTACCACTCTTTTCTTCCTTAACGGTAATCTTTAGACCCTTGTTTAGAAATGCCAATTCTCTCAGCCTTTGCGAAAGAGTATCAAAGGAGAAATTAATCTCTTCAAAAATTTTGGCATCGGGCTTAAAGGTTACTATTGTGCCGGTGCTTCTGGATTTGCCAATAACCTTCAACGGCGTAACTACCGCTCCTCTTTCGTAACGCTGCTTAAAGAGTTTCCCTTCTCTCTTCACCTCCACTTCTAACCACTCACTTAAAGCATTCACCACCGAAACCCCTACGCCGTGCAATCCCCCGCTGACCTTATAAGTGCGGTGGTCAAATTTACCTCCGGCGTGCAAGGTAGTCATCACTACTTCTACAGCCGGCTTCTTTTGTGTCTTATGCAGGTCTACAGGAATCCCCCGCCCATTATCAGCGATGCTGACACTACCATCGGCATTAAGCGTAACATTAATCTCACTGCAAAAGCCAGCCATTGCCTCGTCAATGCTGTTATCTACTACTTCCTGAATCAGGTGATGCAAACCACTAACAGAGGTATCACCAATATACATTGCTGGCCGTTTCCGAACCGCCTCAATGCCTTCTAAAACCTGAATGTTTGTAGCGTCGTATTTTTCCATTATAATTTCATTATAATTGATTACAGCGATTAGAAATAGATTACGCGATTAGAAAAAGGTTTTTAATCTGTGTAATCAAACATCCTTTCTTTAAAGGATGTTTCCTATCCTAAACCTTATCTCCACCAAAAACTCATTCCCTAACGCTTCTTCTATCTTATTTTTCCATTCTTCTTTATTAAAATTTAGATTGGACAGCCATGGTGAACTATCTACCGCAACTATTAAATCAATCTTCTTTTTACCTCTTCTTATCTCTTTTAATTTGCTGTGCTTCTGGGCTATTAACGGAACAACCTCTTCCCAGATACGCTGAATATCCTCTCTCTTCTCACCTTTTATTTGCTCAATAACCTCATCAACTACATCCTTTAAAAGTTGCGGCTGCATTTTTGGAGATTAATTAAAAAAATCTTTAAATAAGAAAACAAATCCGGATGGAGAGATCACAAAAATTCCTATTTTAGCTAATTCTTTCTTTTTTAATAAAAAATCATTATCTAAAGTTATAAAAAAATCATTATTGCGTGAATCATGAATAGATAGATGTCTAACATCTAAATAGTGCTTCTCTTTCTTATAATTCTTACCAAACAAGATTTGCTTAACAAGATCTTCTCTTGGTTCAGCTCCTAAATGATTTACTCCTAATTTACCTAAAGTGGGACTACCTAAAATCATTGGACCGGAATTTTTCTGATATTCTTCTGCTTTAACAGTCCTCTCCAATGCTGCTTCTTTCTCCTTTTCAGGTAAACCTTCTATTGCGTTCCTGGATCCCTTCACGACATCCGCATCAAAAGCATCAGCATATTCTATTTCCAGAAGTCCCTTTTGGAACCAAGAATTAATTTTATCAACTTCCGGAAATGGCTTTCTATTTATTAAGCCTGTATCTAATGAAACCTTAAATTTTTTCATATAACAAAGTATAACAAACTATTGTATAAAATTACCTTCTGGATACCAAAGCTATATTGAATATAACACCCTCTGTGTTTGCGAAACGCTGCCATTGGTATTACCCTATCTGCAATTCTTCCTTAACCCTCTCCGAAAGAACCATCTTCACAAAAGATTGATAAGGAATATCATTTTTATGAGCAAGCGTCTTTAAAGACTCAATTAGCGAGCTAGGCAATCTAATAGAAACAGTTTTTAAAGAAGGCTTTAAATCTGAAAACAAAATTCTTTCTCCTTTGCTGTAATCAACGAAATCTGTAGAATCGTGTTCTGCCCAAAACCTCCGCTCATCATTTTCACTCTTGAATTTAGGAATGACTTTTTTGGCTCTCATAATAGCACCTCCGTTCTTTCTTTGACATATCCCTTGCAGAGATAATACGAATTTTATCGCCACGAGGAGTAAAAACCAAAAATAACAGACGCCCCCTGTTCGTTTTTCCTAAAACATAATGTCGTTCTTCACCCTTTGAATGGGCTTTATCTGGGAATACTACCAAGGGAATATTAAAGAAAATCTCTTCGCACTCTGCATCAAGGACCCTGTGTTTAATCCAATTTTTATTCTTATTTCCCTCGTCCCAATCAAACCCTGCGAATTTTGATAAAATCTTCAAGATTTATTCCTCTTGAAATTACTTTACCCCGGTAGAAAACCCCGCGCTTTCTAACAGGATTTACTTTAGGGTGGAGCAATAGAATCTGAGCCTACAGCTTGGGGCTTACTCTATCTGCATCGGCATCAACACATAAGTGAAACTCTCTGCCCTAAATACCCCAGGTTTCTCGCTCTCCTCTAAACTTAATGTCAATTTCTCAAAGGGAATACTGCGAAACATATCCAATAGATAATGTGGATTAAAACCAATGGTAATCTCTTCTCCTTGATATTCCACGCCAATTTCTTCCTTTGCCTCTCCTAAATCCGGAGTCTCGCTACTGATGAGCATCTTATTTTTAGATAGATTAATCTTTATTAAAGAAGATGTAGGAGAACTCAACAAACTCACCCGGCGGGTAGCCGCAAAAATCTCTTCTTTGCTTAACTCAACGAGTTTATTACTCTCCGAAGGAATAACCTGCTCATAATCGGGAAAGTCCCCTTCAATCAGACGGGAAATTATTGTTGTCCTACCAACAACAAAAGCAATTTGATTCTCAATGAGATAAATCTGCACTTCCCCTTCTTCGCCCAACAATCTGTTTAACTCTCGCACTGCTTTTATAGGCAGAATTACTCCCTTCCTCCATAAATTCCCTTCTGCTTCCTCTGTCTCTTTTTCGACTAAAGCGAGCCGGCGGCCATCGGTAGCCACTAATTTTAATTTTCCATCTTTAACAACAAATAAAATTCCATTAAGAACATAACGGCTTTCTTCATTAGAAACTGCAAAGGCAGTCATCGTAAGTAAAGCCTTGAGTTCATTCTGAGAGAGAAGAAGCCTTTCCTTATTCTCGGTAGAAAAAGAAGGAAGCTGAGGAAAATCATCCGCAGGTAGCCCCATTATCCGATAGAATACCCTCCCGGCTTCAAGTTGAATAATGTTATTTTTCTTAACAGAAATAGTTATCTCCTCATCGGGCAACTCGCGAGCAATATCGCTAATTTTCTTAGCCGGAATAGTAACTGAACCCCCCTCCTCAACCGTCGCTCCCTCTATTGAGGCAGAAATTCCCATCTCCAAATCAGTCCCGCTGAATTTGAGCCTTCCTTCTTCGGCTTCAAGCAAGATATTAGATAGAATAGGCAAAGTTGCTCGCGGGTTGATTACATTACTTACCTTCTGAATCCCCTCTCTCAACAAACTCCTTCTGCACTTAATGTTCATGTGACACCTCCTTTCCTTCCTCGCCGAATCCTTATAGAGGCGATAGAGAACTTGCCTCTAATTATACTTGAAGGTGAGAGCCTGCCTGTGCCCCTAAGGGTAAGCGAAGCGAAGGATAAAAGCATAGTTAACAAAAATTACTTTCATTCCTCTTCCTTCCTCAATCTACTCAACAATTTCTTAAAATACTCCACATAATCAAAAAGCCGAGAATAGACCTCTTCTGCATATTTTTCTTTATAAACATGTGCCGTAAGATTGCGGTCGTCTAACATCTTCAGCCAAGTTTCATCGTAATCAATTAATTTAATCTGAAAAGCGGCTTTAAAACAAGCTCTGGGGGAAAAACATTCTACGCCCTCTTCTTTCGCATATACTTTAATACACTTCTAGCTTAAATCAAAGCAAAGCTCAAATCTCTTTATTGCAGAATCGCGCACAACTTCTGTCTTCTCCAATTTTAAAACTTCCTGTAATTTTAAAATTGCTTTTCCAAAATCTTCTAACAAAGGATTATCTGATATACTCTGCATATTTCAATGCCTCCTTTTTAAACTTTTCTGGGACCTCTTTAAAATCAACAAGGTCAAATTTATAAAGTGTGGGCAGATTATCCAATTCCTCTTCTATCTCTAATTTTGCTTGAATGGGCATCTTTTTTGGTCCTTCTATTCCGATGTCAATATCTGAACGATTGCTATTATCTTTTTTTACTCTTGAGCCAAAAAAGAAAACCTTATAAGAATTCAAATCCAAGTATCTGCCGATAATCTCCAAAATTTGCTTTTTTAATTTTCTTTCAGGATAAAATTCAATTTTCATCTTTTACTATAACTCCGTTATAGTTGATTACAGCGATTAAGAAAGATTACGGCGATTAAAATATTCTTTCCATCACTTCTTCAACTAAATTATTCTTACCCAAAGGCATAAGATGCACGCCCTGACAAAGAGGGCGCATCTGCTTGATTAACTCCAAGGCAATTCTTACTGTCTCCTTTTCTTTATCTATTGCTGTCTCTATTCTCTTCATAATCTCCTGGGGAATGGAAATTCCAGGTATATTTTTATTTAAGTAATCGGCTGCTTTGGGGCTTTTTAAAAAGATAATTCCAGCCAAAATTGGAACATTAAATTTTTCTACTTTTTTCATAAATTCGGCAAATTTAGAAACATTAAATATCGGCTGGGTTTGAAAAAACCTTACCCCCGCTCTGATTTTTCTCTCCATCTTGCTGATTTGAAAATCAAGATTTTCAGCATTGGGGTCAACAGCCGCCCCGCAAAAGAATTGCGGTGAACCCTGCAATTCCCTTTCGGCTAAATCATAACCTTCTGCCATCTTTCTTATCATCTCTAAAATCCCTATGGAATCCAAATCAAACACCGGCTTTGCCTCTTTCTGATCACCGTAACTTGGAGGATCACCGCTTAGGACAAGGATATTTCTAATCCCTAAAACAGAAGCACTCAGAATATCTGACTGCAAGGCTAAGCGATTGCGGTGGCTGCCGGTTATTTGAAAAATCGGCTCGCCACCTCTTTGTTTAATCAAATAAGATAGACAGAGCGACCCCAACCGCATCACCCCTCCAGCCATATCCGTAACATTAATTGCGTCTATTTTATCCTTTAAAGAATCAACAGCAGATAATGTTGACTGAACATTTGTTCCTTTGGGCGGAGTGACCTCGGCAGTAATTACAAACTTTCCTTTATCCAATTTCTCTTGAAAATTCATTATTAGCTAAATGATTACAACGATTCGCCCCGTTAGATAGATATAAGAACATAAAAGAACCCTTATAAGAAAGAAATCTTACTAAATAATTCTTTCAAGAGAGAGTTATTATCTAACGGGGCGAAATGACGATTACGGCGATGTACTTCGTTGTAATCCTACCTTTATGGGTGTAATCGCATTTTTTATCGCTGCAATCAATTATTTATTCCCTAAAATTCTAAAAAGCGAAGTCCCGCAATCAGGGCATTTCCCCTTCATTGCCTTTCTACCATTCTTTAAGGTAACCTCCTGAGCGTCTTTCATCTCCTTCTTTGCCTTACATTTTACGCAATATGCTTCCATTTTTTCACCCCCTCTTTCTTTATAGGGACGCCTTCCTTATAGAGGCGATAGAGAAGTTGCCTCTAACAATACTTATAGAGAAGTTGTCCCCATATTACCTTTCCTTCCTCGCGAAGCGAGCCCTGTACCGTTCTGGTGCAGGGCGAGAGCCGAAGTTCCCCGTTAAATAATTTTCATATCACCTTTCTTACTTCCTTCCCTATCTCATCCAAGCCAAACGGCTGTTTTTTTAGCTTAATACAGAGTTGCTTTAGTTGCTCTAAAGTCCCCATCAGGAGACAATCTGTTTCTTTAATCTTTCCGCTGATTACCTCTCGGTGCACGGCTGCCTCTGCCCCTAAAGAAAGTGCTTCCTGTTTTAAGATATTTGCCGCTTCTCTTTTAATTCCTTCTAATTTAATTATCCTGAACAAAGCCTTAGTTGCCATAATCTCAATTCCTCTTTTATCTACACCAATCTTTTTCAACTCCTGCCTAACCTCTTTCAGATTGTTTAAAAAGAGAATGGATATTCTCACGCTTCACGGCTTCACGCTTCACGCTTCACGCTTTTAGAATCCTTATCTTTAGCGTCTGGCGTGTGGCGTGCAGCCCTATCATCTTTCTCTTCCTGGCCAATCCCCACAATCTCCCTCACCTCTTTGCCGCTGAGAACCTCTTTTTTTAATAGGGTAGAAGCAAGTAATTCTAACCTTTCCCGATATTTGCTCAGGAGTTTCTTTGCCCGCTGATAACACTCATCAATAATCCGACGCACCTCTTCATCGATAATCTGAGCCGTCTTTTCACTATAATTTCTTTCATCTAAAATATCCCGCCCTAAAAATAACTGCTTTTTCCTTTTACCAAAGGTTAGATTACCCAATCTGCTCATCCCAAACTCACAGACCATCTGACGGGCTATTTCAGTAGCTACCTCTAAATCATTCTGGGCACCACTAGTAATCTCTTCGTTCATCAACTCTTCAGATGCCCGTCCTCCTAATAAAACTGTGAGCTTATCCAAGAGTTCTTTCCTGCTGATCAAATAACGGTCTTTAAGAGGCATCTGCATCGTGTATCCGAGAGCAGATGTTCCTCTCGGGAGAATAGAAACCTTATGCAACTGCTCTTCATCTAAAATAAGCAGAGATAGCAAGGCGTGTCCAGATTCGTGAGCGCTGATAACTTTCTTTTCCTTTTCGCTGATTACTCTGCTTTTTCTTTCCGGACCAGCCATTACCCGCTCAATAGATGCCTCTAATTCTTCCATTCCTACTACCTCTTTATTATGACGCACGGCCAATAAGGCGGCTTCGTTGGCTAAATTGGCCAGATCTGCCCCGGAAAATCCCGGTGTCTGACAGGCGATAGAGTTCAAATCTACATCCTCAGCCAACTTAATCTTGCGGGTATGTACCTTTAAAATCCCTTCTCTCCCTTTTATGTCCGGTTTATCAATGACAATCTGACGGTCAAATCTCCCTGGCCTTAGCAAAGCAATATCAAGAACATCGGGTCGGTTGGTTGCCCCAATAAGAATAACCCCTTCGCGGGTATCAAAACCGTCCATCTCCACCAACAAGGCATTCAGGGTTTGTTCCCTTTCATCGTGAACCGCCCCAATCCCGGCAAATCTCTGCCTGCCTACGGCATCAATCTCATCAATGAAGATTATGCAACCCTTATTTTCGGCTTTAGCCGCCTTTCTTGCCTGGTCAAAAAGGTCACGCACCCGTGATGCCCCCACTCCTACAAACATCTCTACAAAATCCGAGCCACTGATAGAGAAGAAGGGAACCCCGGCTTCCCCAGCCACTGCTCGGGCTAAAATCGTTTTTCCACAGCCTGGAGGCCCCATCAGCAAAACACCCTTGGGGATCTTTCCTCCTAACTTCTGGAATTTTTTAGGGTTTTTCAAAAACTCGACGATTTCCTGAAGTTCTTCTTTAGCCTCATCTACCCCGGCTACATCCTCAAAGGTGGTCTTTACTATATCCTGAGAAAGCTTTGCTCTGCTTTTGCCAAAAGAAAAGAGCCGTCCTGCTCCTTGCTGTATCCCCTTATGCGCCATAAACCAGATAAACATAATAAATAAACCTATTGGCAATAGAGAGAAGAAAAGGGAAGAGAAGAATGTCCTCTGCGGACCAATCTCAAAATCAGGAACATTCTCTCTAATCGCCTTTATCAATTCTGTATCGCTTTCTGGAACATAAACCCGATAGAACTTCCCATTAGCAAGTTCGCCCTGGATAAGTTCGCCTATCTTATAACAAGATTTAATTTCCCCTCTTTCTCTATTCTGCAAAACCATGGCATAAAATTCAGGATAAGAAAGAGGTTGGGGGCTGAGTCTATCTGCTAACGGTGAAAACTTATAAAGATAGATAAAAAAGAGTCCAATAATCAACCAGATAATCAAACCTCGCCAGTCGGGTTTTCTATACTCCTGCTTGTTCTCCTTTTCAGAATCAATGTCAGTAGGACCAAGGCCATCAAGTTTAGGTTTAATTGGGTTAGGCATCTTTCTAACTCCCTTCTTTGCTTAACACTTCTATCTTATCATTTTTCTGCTCGTTTCCCGTTAGAAAGCCCCACCCCTTTCTAACGGCGTTTACCTTTGCTTGCCTTGACAAAGACAATTCTATCATATTCCTTTTGAATCCTGAGCTGCGGTAAATCCAAAAATAAATTCTTTTTGTTTTTATTTATCAAGCCATCCAACGATTGCCAATGCTGATAGGTAATTTGTCTTGTATCCCCCTTTGCCTTCTTAATCGCCAAACGCAAAATCCTTTTTTGTAGGGCAGGATGAAAATTGTCCAGCTTGTCTAAAGAAAGAATAACTTTTTTCTTCGCACATTGGCTAACCCGAGAGAAAGCCTCTCTGCTTATCTCCTGTAAATACTCATTCTCCTCTCTTAGATTCTCGGCGGTGTTAAATAAAATCTGTCCGATGCGCGGATTGTATCTTTCTAAATAGGGAAGCAGGCGATGGCGAACTCTATTTCTTAAATAAACCGTTTCTCTATTGCTGCTATCCTCTCTAAACTTTATTTTTTTCTGCTTTAAAAAATCCAAAATTTCTTTTCGAGAGGTCTCAATCAGTGGACGCACAATACTTGCTCCCTTAGCAATCATTCTTTTGGGAGACATCCCGCCCAAACCCTGGCTACCGCCGCCGCGCAAAAGGCGCATCAAGACCGTCTCTATCTGGTCGTCCTTGTTATGCCCTAAGGCAATTTTAGTCGCTCCCTTCTTCTTTGCCGTCTCTTCCAGAAATTTATATCTTAAGTCCCTTGCCGCTTCTTCCAAAGAGAGTTTTCTTCTCTTAGCGTAAGCCGGAACATCTCTTTTTTTTGCAATAAAAGGCAAATTTAATTGCTGAGCAATTCTTTGGACAAATAAAACATCTGTTTCGGCTTCTTGTCCGCGAATTTGATGATTAAAATGGGCAACAAATAATTCCAAATTATATTCTTCTTTGAGAGAAGATAGAAGAAATAAAAGAGCAACCGAATCTGCTCCGCCGGAAACTGCAACAATTACCTTATCGTTTTCAGAGAAGAGATTGTATTTTTTGATTGTTGCTTTTATTTTGTCAATAAAATTTAACATTTATGGATTTGTCTTTTTAAATCTTTCGTTCCTCATTCATCATTTAATAATCAATTCATCCATCTTCTCCAAAATTTTAAGTTTTTTAAGAAATGGAAGTTTTCTTTGTTTTTGAATAATCTTGGCTCGCTCTTGAGAAAAAACCTTCCAGAATTCTTTGGGCGTTTTTGAATTAAGAAGTTTCTTCATCTTTTCTCGGCAATTTTCTTAAATCTTGCATAAATCGGATACTGTTTATCGTCAAATTTTCTAAGCAATCTTTTTAGCAAATCCATATCGGCAAAAGACAGAAGTTCTTTTATCGCAAACTTATCTTTTTCTCTGACTGATATAAGTAAAGTAGCGATAAGATATTCCGCAGTAAGTATTTTTGTCCTTACTCCATTAACCTTTATCTTTTTACTTTTTTTTACCGCTTCTTCAAATAAAGGATGAATAAAAGTGGGTAAAAACTGCACAGGCACATCTTTTATAACTATAAAAACATTTTCTATCTTGCATTTCCTTTGGCGAAAGTAACTATAGATATTGTGAAAATTCTCCATAGCATCGATTAAAATGAAGATATCAAGGTCATATGTAGCTTGCGGTTCAAGATAGTAGTTTTTCGCTATGCCACCGCCTATAGCATAATCTTTAATTACTTTTTTCTTTTTAAGGCTGTTTATTTCGCTTATAACCCCTAAAATTCCTTTAACTTTCATTTACAAAAACCTCTTGGCATTCTCCTTACACCTCACTTTACTTCTACGAAGCCAAATACATAAGTATTTGGCGAAGTAGAGTGGTGGCGGTGATTGGAATCGAGCCAATGACATAACGGGTATGAGCCCCGTTAGAAACTATGGTGACGAAGGCTGGATTTGAACCAGCGACATAGCGGGTATGAGCCGCTTGCTCTACCAGACTGAGCTACTCCGTCTTTCCTTACTCGCCGAATCCTTATAGAGGCGATAGAGAAATTGTCTCTAATTATACTTGAAGGCGAGAGCCGAAGCCCCGAAACTTCGGGGCTGAGGATAGTTTTTATTTCTCTCGCTTCGCAAAATTTGATCCTGAACCCCGACGCAATGTCGGAGTGAAGGACCTAGTTATTTCAGTTCAGTTCCTTCGTCGTCTCGACTTTCGTCGCGACTCCTCAAAATCAAAAATTTACTTCATAAACTTTTGCTGAATTTGAAAAACCTTACCTTCGGTCTGGATAGAAGGAGCAATGATAATCTCGGTAAGCTGCATCTCGCGGATATTTCTTGCTCCCACATTCCCCATTGAGGTCTTTAATGCCCCAACAAGGTTCTGTGAACCATCGTCTAATCTTGCCGGGCCAAAAAGAATCTCTTTAAGCGTCCCGGTTGTCCCCACACGAATACGCGTCCCCCGCGGAAGATTAGCATGAGGAGTTGCCATTCCCCAATGATAACCTCTGCCCGGCGCCTCCTTTGCCCGGGCAAAAGCCGAACCAACCATCACTGCATCTGCTCCACAGGCAAAGGCTTTACAGATATCACCACCACGCACCATCCCGCCATCGGCAATAATTGGGATATACTCTCCTTTCTGCTTATAATAAAAATCACGTGCTGCGGCGCAATCGCAGATAGCCGTGACCTGCGGCACACCAATCCCCAAAACACCGCGGGTTGTGCAGGCTGCTCCCGGTCCAATCCCGATTAGGAGCCCGCTTGTGCCTGTCCCTAATAACTCTAAAGCAGTCTTATAAGTAACACAATTTCCAATAATCACCGGAATTTTCATCTGCTTACAGAATCTGGAGAAATCAAGGCTTTTGTATTGGGAAGAAATATGACGCAGCGTGGTAACCGTCGCCTGAACCACAAATATATCTGCGCCGGCTTCCTCAGCGAGTTTGCCAAATCGCTCTGCCCGTTGAGGAATAGAACTTACCACTGCCGGCACGCCGGCTTTTTTTATCTCTTCAATTCTCTGGCTAATTAGTTTCTCTTTGATTGGCTCTAAATAAATACTCTGAACCAATTCAGTAGCCTGCTCTGAAGAGGCTCTGGCAATCTTCTCTAAGACTTCTTCGGGCTCCTCATATCTGGTCTGAATTCCCTCTAAATTCAAAACCGCAAGTCCCCCTAATTTGCCCATCTCAATAGCAAACCTAACATCAACCACACCATCCATTGCCGCTGCGATTATCGGAACAGGATATCTCTTTCCATCAATTTCCCAAGAGATATCTACTTCCTCGGGATTGATAGTAACTGTCCCCGGCACTAAAGACACCTCATCAAAACCATAACACCTGCGGGCTTTTCTGCCCTGTCCAATCCACATTCCCATGATTCCTCCTGCTATAACTTCGTTATAGCTAATTAGACATCCGTTTCGACGGATGTCTCATAGAGTATCCGCGAGCAACTGTTGCAAAATATCAATTCTTCACCCATCTTTATTTCTTCAATAACCTGAGGAGTAAGCATAAAACGACACTCTCCGCAGGCGCCATCTTTCACTGCTGACATTGCCTTTCCACCTTTTTTAACCAAAATCCTTTCATACTGAGAAAGAAGTGAAGGTTCGATACGGGCAACAAACGGTTCTTTCTTTTTATTCAACTCCTTTATCTTCTCGTCGATCTCCTGACAGCGTCTCTCTGCCAGCTCTTCCTCTTGCCTGAGTTTCTCCCTTTCTTTGTTTAAATCTTCTTTCTGCTGCAAAAAGGTCTTGTTTATCTCTTCAACCTCATCCAACAAACCGATTATTTTTTCTTCCAATAGAGAAACATCGGCCTTTAGATTTTTAATCTCTGCCTCTAAAGAACTATACTCCTTATTCGTCTTCACCTGATATAATTGCACATTGTGTTTTTTGATTGTCTCTTCTTTACTCTTCAAATCCCCTTCCATTTTCTTAATTTCTAACTGTCTATTCTTTAGTTTCTGCTCGGTTTGCTTAACTTTTTCCTCTCTTTCTTTATATTCCTGCTTCAGTAAATTTAACTCCTCGGGAACCTTTTTTCTTTCAGCATTCAACTCATAAATCTGGCTATCCAGTGCTTGCAGTTTAACTAAAATTTTAATTTGCTGTTTTAGGTCCAATTTACTCCTTTAATGATGTCCCAGCAAAAATAAATACCAGTAAAGAGGCAAATCACTCCTGTTATGATACGAAATAAGGTAGGAAAAGAAGCCCAAAGAGAAAAACGAACCAATACAATGCCTCCAACTATTAAAATAATCCCTGCAATTTCTCGACCTGACATAATTTAATTATTAACTCCTTAAAAACTGGGATTTACCATTCGTCGAAAGCTAACAACAGCGAAAGTTCGCTCCCGCAAACCTTTCTATCCTCCTCGCTTGCCCGCTCGCGCACTCCTCGGCTCGCGCCTTCAGGTATAATTAGAGGCAACTTCTCTATTGCCTCTATACAAGGATTCGGCGAGCAAGGGTTGGTGGACGATGCAGGATTTGAACCTGCGACCTCGTCGATGTGAGCGACGCGCTCTAACCAACTGAGCTAATCGTCCTATCTATATCTTCCCTTTTGTAGAAGGAACACCTTTGCGTCGAGGATCAATTTGCGTTGCCTTATCCAAAGCAATCCCTAAGGCTTTAAAAATTGCCTCTAATGTGTGGTGCAAATCCGAAGTTGGTTTAAGAGTGATATGGATATTTATCCCGCAGTTATTTGCAAAAGATTGCAAAAAATGCTTAGCATCCTCAAAGGTATATTTCTCTTCCGATTTTAAATTCTCAATAAATTGTTCCACACCTGTTAAATCATTCCAACTTAAACGAGAAGGCATAAAAGTTTCAAAATTTAAAGAGGATCGCCCGCTTATATCCAGAGTTACCTGCGCCAAAGCCTCATCCATCGGCACTGCCGCAAAACCGATTCTCCTTATTCCCTTTTTATCTCCCAACGCCTCTTTAAATGCCTCACCTAAACAAATTCCGATATCCTCGTTTGTGTGGTGAATACCAACCTCAAGGTCGCCCTCTGCTTTAATCTCTAAGTCAAACAAACCCCAGTAAGTAAATAATTCCAGCATATGGTTTAAAAAGGGAATTTTGGTATCTATATCTGCTTTTCCTTCCCCATCTATGTTTAGTGTCAATTTAATGCTGGTTTCTTTGGTTTTGCGGATTTTCTTCGCTATTCTTGTTTTCACCATTTCTCCCTCTGCTCTTTGTTTTCTCACCTTGAATGAACCTTACTTCTACTGATTCTTTATGCCTTGGCATCCCTTCTATCTCGGCTAATTTACCGATGGCTTCCCTTGCTCTCTCCAACCCCTTTCGGGAATAAGAGATATAATGCGAACTCTTCATAAAGCTATCAATACTTAAACAAGAATGAAAATGGGCCCTTCCCTGGGTAGGCAGGATATGACTTGGTCCGGCAAAATAATCCCCTACGGTTACCGGTGAATATCTGCCCACAAATATCGCCCCGGCATTCTTTATCAAGGGAAGAAATTCCTTTGCCTTAGTAAGCATAACCTCAAGATGCTCAGGGGCAAGTAGATTAACCACCTCAGCAGCCTCGTTAATATTTTCTACCAAGACTATCCACCCTTTCTGCAACTCTCTCTTCACTTTCTCAGCAAGTCTCTGGGAAGTAGTTACCAATATCCCCTTACCTTCTTTATGCTCCTGTTGGGCAAGGAGGTCAGCGACTACAAAAGAGGTGGGGGCACTCTCATCGGCTATAATCACCACTTCACTGGGTCCGGCAAGCATATCAATATCAACGAATCCAAAAACCTGCCTTTTTGCCTCCTGGACATAGGCATTCCCCGGACCAACAATCTTATCTACTTTTCTAATTGTCTGGGTGCCAATGGCTAAACCAGCAATTGCCTGCGCTCCACCCACCCGATAAATTTCTTTTATCTCTAATAAATTCGCCACCACCAAGATATGGGCATCAATCTCTTTGTGCTCATCTGGGGGAGAGGCAAGGGCAATTTCCTTTACCCCGGCGAGCTTTGCCGGGATTACGGACATATACACCGTAGAGATTAAAGGGGCGCTGCCGCCGGGAATATAAATCCCTACCCGATTTATTGGATGCACAATCCGACCCAAAACAACACCGTCTTTTCTTGTTTTAAAAGACCTCTTCTTTTCTTTTTTATAAAACTCACTCACATTATCTATCGCTGAGCGCAATAAAGGAACAAAATCACAATCTATCCGCTGATAAGCCCTGTTTATATCTCCCTCACTAACCCTTATTCTCTTAAGAGGAAGCTTAACCTTATCAAATTCCTTTGTCCACCTCAATAATGCCTTATCCCCATTCCTGGCTACATCCTTGATTACCCTCCGCACTACTCTGCTTATCTTCTCGTCTGGGGAATAACTTAGAAGCGAGGAAATCTTTTCCCGATTGTTTTTATTATAAGTGATTATTTCCATCCTTCTACTCTTTACTCTCTTACCTCTTTTAGTTTCTGCCGAATAAGTTCCGCCCTCTTGATATCCCTTTGATAGGCGTTTAGTTTCTTTCCCTCTATCTTTTGCAGATGGGCTGGCTGGGTGAGCAAAAAGAGCTCGTTTATTTTCTTTAACTGAACATCTTTTAAGATATCTAAATCTGCTCCTAAACGCACCATTGAGAGCAGATTCATTGTCTCTCCGCTGTTGATGAAATAGGAGTTCTTTAAGAGCCCATAAGCCCGCCAGATTTGGTTGTAGAGAATCTCGCGATTTTGTTTCAAGAGAAGTTTTCTCCTTTCCTCTTCATAATTAATAATCTGACGCACCACCCTTTCTAAGTTATCAATAATATCCTCTTCACTCCTGCCTAAAGTAATCTGATTGGAGAATTGAAAAAAGTTTCCACTTGCCTCTGTCCCCTCGCCATAAAGCCCGCGGGCAACAATCCCTAATTTGGAAAGCGTCTGCAAAATACTTCCTATCTGCTTACTCATCACCAGTGCCGGCAGATGGAGCATCAGAGAGGCGCGCATCCCCGTGCCTACATTTGTCGGGCAGGCAGTGAGATAACCCCACTGCGGGCTAAAGGCATAGTTTAATTTCTGCTCTAACTGCTCGTCTAATTCATTAATCAGTCGCCAGGCATCACTCAGATTAAAGCCCGATTGGAAGACCTGAATTCGCAGATGGTCTTCCTCATTGAGCATTACGCTGATAATCTCTTTCTCGCTAATAACTACCGCCTTGGAGTCCCTGCCCCTCGTCTGCTCCCGACTAATCAAATGCCTCTCTAATAAAAATTGTTTATCAAGGGCATCCAACCTATCAAGCTCAGCAAAAAGGCCGTTCTTTAAATATTTAATTTGGAAAATAGCATCTTTCATCAGAGAGAGAACCTCTTTTCTCTCTTTTTTATCGGCCCACTGGGGAAAGGAAAAATCCCTCAGATTCCTTGCCAGACGAATTCTGCTACTAATCACAATATGCG
>JAGGUG010000038.1 GCA_021158625.1 Candidatus Omnitrophota bacterium
ACAAATAACAAGCTCCAAACAAATCACAATTGACCCTGTTAAATGCCACTTCGGGGCAATTTCGCCTCTGGCGGAATTATTTAACAGGGTGAACCCAAACAAAAAAACAAGAAAATGCTTTTAAGTAGTTGTTTTGGTTATTGATTATTAGAATTTGTTTGTAAATTGGTGCTTGGAATTTGGGATTTCTGACGACTGAGCGTAGTGAAGGAGGAGGTTGTGTCCCGCATAGGCAAGAAACCAATAGATATTCCTCAAGGAGTGAGAGTTAAAATTGCAGAAAATACTATTGAAATAGAAGGGCAGAAAGGAAAATTAGAATTTTCTTTTTCTCCTTGCCTGAAGATTGAGGAAAAGAATAATCAGATTCTGGTCAAAAGGGAGAGCAACTCCAAATTATCCCCCACCACTTTTTCAGAGAAGTTTGGCCACAGCAGAAAAGTGGTGGGGGGATTACATGGATTAACCCGTAGTTTAATTGCCAATATGATTGAAGGGGTAACCAAAGGTTATGAAAAACGACTGGAGATCCGGGGGGTGGGCTATCGGGCACAGGTTAAAGGAAGAGAACTGACTTTGAATTTAGGATTTTCTCATCCTGTTAATTTTTCTATCCCTGAAGGTATAACTATTGAGGTTCCTTCGCCTACGCAAATTGTGGTGAAGGGGATCGATAAGAAGGCTGTAGGGGAAGTTGCTGCTCAAATTCGCAATTTGCGTCCACCCGAATCTTACAAAGGAAAGGGTATCCGTTACATAGGCGAATATGTGAGACAGAAACAGGGGAAAAAGGTAGCGTAAATGAAACTCAAATTTGCGGAGTACAAAGTGCTTCGCAAATTTGTTAGTTGAATTTACCCCCACACCAATTTTCTAAGATGCTTAACTAAAACAGAAATTGGTGTGGGGGTTCAATTCCGCCATACAATTTAGTCTCCCCCGAAGTTTCGGGGTCGCCTAAATTGTGGCGTCATAAAACATGAAAAATAAGAAAGAAGCAGGGCGAATAAAAAGACACAGACGAGTGAGAAAGAAGGTCTTTGGGACAGCAGAGGTTCCTCGTTTATGTGTTCATCGGAGTCTAAGAAATATAGAGGCACAATTAATTGATGATATAAATGAAAGAACCATTTTTTCTCTTTCTACAAACAGCAAGGAATTAAGGCAGAAATTAACTCATCGCGGCAATATAAAAGCGGCTTCTTTATTAGGAGAAATCTTTGCCCATGAGGCTCAGAAGAGGAATCTGCGAAAAGTTGTTTTTGACCGAGGAGGTTATCTTTATCACGGTAGGGTAAAAGCCTTTGCTGAGGGGGCTCGTAGAGGCGGATTGATATTTTAAAAACAGCGATTACAGAAAACAGCGATTACAACGATAAAAAACCACGATTACAGCGATAAAGCTGGAATTGACATCGTTATGCCTTATTATATCGCCGTAATCATTCCTTAATCGCCGTAATCATTTTTATAAATAAACAGCGATTACAGCGATAAAAATGTGATAACAGCGATGAATGTATCGTCGTAATCGTTATATTTTATGAAAACTGATAAGGAAGAGGAAAAGAAAGCAGAAGAATTTGTGGAGAAGTTGGTAGATATTACCCGCGTAGCCAAGGTTATTAAAGGAGGAAGACACTTTGCCTTTCGGGTTAGCGTCGTTGTTGGAGATGGAAAAGGGAGAGTGGGTTATGGTATTGGAAAAGCAGGGGAGATCCCTGCGGCAGTGAGTAAAGCAACTCAGCTTGCCAAGAAGAATCTTTTCTCGGTGCCTTTAAAAGGAAGCACCATTCCTCATGAGGTAATTGGAAATTATGGAGCCGCAAAGGTGTTATTAAAACCTGCCAGGAGGGGCACCGGGGTGATTGCCAGCAAAGTAGTAAAGGCAATGTGTGAATGCGCGGGCATAAGGGATATTTTAACCAAGTGTTTAGGGACAACTAATCCCCTAAATGTGATGAAAGCAGTGGCGAATGGATTTGCCAGCTTTAAGAACAACGATGCGAGCGATGAAGGAAGATTACAGCGATAGAGAAGTTGCTGATATATTATATCTGTAATCGTTGTTAATCGCCATAATCATATGTTAAAGAAAAAGAGAGTTGGACGGGGACCTGGTTCAGGACACGGTGGAACCTCGGGCCGGGGCAATAAAGGGCAAAAGAGCCGTTCGGGTAAAAAAATAAAACCGGGATTTGAAGGTGGGCAGATGCCTCTCATCCGCAGGGTTCCCAAGCGAGGTTTTAGCAACAAGAGGTTTGCGGAGAGGATTAATATTGTAAATCTTTCTTCACTGGCAAAAATCTCTTCAGACAAGGTTACCCCCAAGTTATTAAGAGAAAAGGGGATTGTAAAGAGAAAGGGTTGGATTAAGATATTGGGCAAAGGAGAGATTGAGAGGCCCTTAAGCGTTGAGGCAGATTATTTTTCTAAATCTGCCCGCGAGAAGATAGAAAAGGCAGGGGGAAAAGCGTTACAAGCCACAAGCTATAAACCACAAGTTCCAAGTCAAAAAACAAAAAGCCTGTAGCCTGTAGCCTGTAGCCTGCAGCCTGAATTTATGTTCCAAGCCTTATTTAACATCTTTAAGATTGCTGACCTGAGAAAGAAGGTGTTATTTACCTTGGGTCTTATTGTGGTTTATAGAATAGGTGCGTATATTCCTACGCCGGGGATTGATAGTGCAAATTTGGCAAAGTTCTTTGATAATATTGCCCGCACACAGGGTGGGACATTGTTTGGAATTATGAATATGTTCAGTGGTGGGGCGATGCGTCGGCTTACTATTTTTGCCTTGGGGATTATGCCTTACATCACTGCCTCTATCATTCTTCAACTTCTTACTGCTGTTTTCCCCAATTTAGAGAAATTGACCAAAGACCCCGAGGGGCATAAGAGATTAGTTCAGTATACCCGCCAAGGTACAGTTATTCTCTGTTTAATCCAGGCTTTGTTCGTGAGTATATGGTTGGAAAACCCGGCTCATTTCGGAAGTTTACAAATTGTTCAATTTCCAGGCTGGAGGTTTCGTTTGCTCACGATGCTCACTCTTACTACGGGCACAACCTTTATAATGTGGTTGGGAGAGCAGATTACCGAGAGAGGGATTGGTAACGGAATCTCTCTGATTATCACCGCCGGAATTATTTCCCGCTTGCCTGCTGCTGTTTATCAACTTTCCTCCCTGCTTTATCAAAGGCAGATTTCTGCTCTTAGTTTACTCCTGATACTCTCCGTCGCGGTTGTAGTAGTGGGGGCAGTAGTCTTGATTACCCAAGGGCAGAGGAAGATTCCCGTGCAGTATGCGCGCAGGGTTGTGGGGAGAAAGATTTACGGTGGTCAAGCGACCTATATCCCCTTAAGAGTGAACCAAGCCGGGGTAATGCCGATTATCTTTGCCCAGTCAATAATCCTTTTTCCGGCTACTATTGCTGGTTTAACCGCTAATCCTTTTATCCAATCTATCGCCCGGGCCTTAACCCCGGGAAGGCTTTTTTATAGCTTATTTTACAGCCTTATGATTATCTTTTTTACCTATTTTTATACGGCAATTTCTTTTAACCCTAAGGATATCGCCGATAATATGAAGAGATACGGCGGTTTTGTTCCTGGAATTAGACCGGGAAGAAATACTGCCGAATACTTTGATTATATAATGAATAGGATTACCCTGCCCGGGGCAATATTTTTGGCGATTATCGCTATAATGCCTCAGATAATCTATAAAGGTTTTAAGATTCCTTATTTAGTGGCCTCTTTTTTTGGCGGCACTGCTTTGTTGATTGTAGTCGGTGTTTTATTGGATACAATGCGCCAGATTGAATCTCATCTCTTAATGCGTCATTATGAGGGGTTTGTGAGCAAAGGAAGGATAAGGGGACGCCGATGAATTTAGTGTTTTTAGGACCACCAGGGGCAGGAAAAGGGACACAGGCAGAGGTAGTTTGTAAACATTTTGACCTAAAACATATATCCACAGGTGATTTGTTAAGGGAAGTAGTTAAAAATAAGTCTTTAATGGGGGAAAAGGTAAAAGAGTTTATGGATAAAGGACTACTTGTGCCCGATGAGATTGTCGTCCAGATTGTTAGTGAGGAGATTAAAAAGAATAGAAAAGGTTTTGTTCTGGATGGGTTTCCCCGCAATTTGGCTCAAGCAGAGTTTTTAAACAATTCTCTATCTTCCCTAAATATCTGTTTAGATAGAGTATTAAATTTTGTTACTTCTCCCGAGAAGATTATTGAGCGGCTCTCCGGAAGAAGGATTTGCCCAAAATGCCAGGCGATTTATCATATTAAAAATATGCCGCCTTTAAAAGAGGGCATTTGCGACAAATGCGGAAGTTCGCTTCTGCAAAGAGATGACGATAAAGAAGAAACTATAAGAGAGAGATTGAAGGTCTACACTCAACTTTCTCAGCCGCTGATTGAATACTATAGAAAGAAAGGTATTCTTGTGGATGTTAATGGCGATTTGGAGGTTCAGGTATTGTTTGAGGTAATTAAAGGAATTCTGCAGAGTTAAATGATTATTATCAAAACCGACAAAGAGATTGAGTTGATGCGCCAGGCCGGCCACATTGTGGCCTATGTCTGGGAGAAGTTAAGAGAGAAAGTTCGACCGGGCATTAGCGGAGAGGAGTTAAATAACTATGCCGAGGAGTTGATCTTAAAGAAAGGAGCAATCCCGGTATTTAAAGGGCATCAAGGGTTTCCGGCGGCAATTTGTGTTTCCACAAATGAAGTTGTCGTTCACGGAGTTCCCTCAAAAAAGAAACTAAAGGAAGGCGATATTGTAAGTTTGGATGTAGGGGTGAGATATAAGGGGTATTGCGGTGACGGAGCAATAACCTTACCTGTAGGCAGGGTTTCGCCTGAGGCAAAGAGGTTAATTGAGGTAACTCGCAAAGCACTTTTCAAGGCAATTAAGCAAGCAAAGCCAGGGAACCGTCTTTCGGATATCTCCTGGGCGGTGCAGAGTTTTGTGGAGGAACAGGGATTCTCGGTTATCCGTAAATTTGTTGGGCATGGGATTGGCAAAGAGATTCACGAAGACCCTCGGATTCCTAATTTTGGTAAGCCGCATCAGGGGGTGGTTTTAGAAAAAGGGATGGTTTTTTGTATTGAGCCGATGGTATCTGCCGGCAGATACGAGGTAGAAATAGGCCCTGATGGCTGGACAGCAGCTACGAAGGATAAGAGTCTAAGCGCTCATTTTGAGCATATGATAGCGATTAGAGATAAGGGAGTGGAGATACTGACAGCAATTTAAAAAGTCACCAGGACACCAGTTTCCAGTCTCCAGTCCCCAGTTTCCGGTAGTTTCTTTCTGGCGACGGGTGACTTGGTGACCTGGGAACTGGTGACCAAGAAATTATGTCCAAAGAGGATTTAATTCAAGCAGAGGGAAGGGTTGTGGAGGCCTTGCCCAATGCAATGTTTCGGGTAGAGTTAAAAAATGGGCATAAAGTCCTGGCTCATATTTCTGGGAAGATAAGAATGCATTATATTCGCATTTTGGTAGGAGATAAAGTTAAGGTTGAACTTTCTCCTTATGATCTAACACGGGGAAGAATTGTTTATCGGGAGAAGGGATAATGAAAGTAAATGAAACTCAGATTTGCGAAGTATGAAGTGCTTCGCAAATCTGTTAGTTGAATTTACCCCCACACCAACTTCACCAAGAACTATTAAGTGTAAAACACAGGTTTGATTTAAACAAAACTGTCTTGTTTGAATTTCAGCCTCGACAGTGAAGTTGGTGTGGGGGTTCAATGCGCAGACGGACTTCGTCCTATAATTTACGTCGCTTACGCTCCGTAAATTATCTGCTTATTGAATGAAAGTAAGAGCATCAGTAAAGAAAATCTGTGAAAGATGCAAGATTGTTAAGCGAAAAGGAGTTGTGCGGGTAATTTGCCCCAATCCTAAACATAAACAGAGACAGGGATAGTATGAAAGCACCAAATTCCAAGCACCAAATAACAAACAAATCACAAGCACCAAATTCCAAACAATACAATAAGGTATTGTTTTGGTCATTGAGATTTGGAATTTCTGACGAGCGAACGCAGTGAGCAAGGAGGTGGAGGGTGCCGAGAATTAGCGGTATAGATATCCCCAAGGAAAAAAGAATAGAGATTGCCCTTACTTATATTTATGGTATTGGAAAAACTTTATCCGGCAGAATCTTAAAGGCAGCCGGTATAGACCCGGATAAAAGGGCAAAGGACCTTAGTGAAGAGGAGATTTCGCGCTTAGCGGCAGTTATTCAGAAGGGATATAAGATAGAAGGGGAACTGAGGAGAGAGGTTTCCCAGAATATTAAACACCTTATAAATATTGGTACTTATCGAGGCCTACGCCACCGCAAGGGTTTACCAGTAAGGGGGCAGAGGACCTCTACCAACGCCCGCACAAGAAAAGGGCCACGCAAGACGATTGGGGTAAAGGCAAAGGCAAAAAAAGCACCTACAGGGAAGGGAAAGTAGCGAGTAGCAAGAAAACTATCAACTAATTACGAATCTGTTACGAATATACGAATAAAAACATTAGTATATTCGTAGTGATTAGTAAACCCCGTTAGAAATATTGCCAAGTAGTTCTATCTAAATTTACGAAAGTTCTCCTTAATATTGCAAAGGGATTTCTAACGGGGTATATTCGTAGATATCTCTCTACTCGCTACTTCCGAGCGAAGCGAGGAGGAGGTTGTGGCAAAAAAGGTTAAAAAAAATATCCCTAAAGGGATAGTTCATATTAATGCTACTTTTAATAATACTATCATAACCGTTACTGACAAACAGGGTAATGTTATCTGTTGGTCAAATACTGGTAGAGTTGGTTTCCGGGGTTCTAAGAAATCAACTCCTTTTGCTGGTCAATTAGCCTCAGAAGATGCTATTAAAAGGGCAATAGCCCAAGGGATGAAGGAGGTTGAAATCTATGTGAAAGGAGCAGGGGCGGGTCGAGAGTCAGCGATAAGGGCATTAAAACATGCCAATTTAACCGTTACTGCTATAAAGGATGTTACCCCTATTCCCCATAATGGCTGTCGCCCGAAGAAGAAAAGGAGAGTATAAATGGCTAAGTACATAGGGCCAAAATGTCGGCTTTGCCGACGAGAAGGAATGAAGCTATTTCTAAAGGGAGCAAGGTGCCAGGGAGATAAGTGTCCTTTTTCGCGGCGCGCCTATTCTCCGGGTCAGCAGGGAAAGTCAGGAGGGAAACTCTCTGATTATGGCTTGCAACTGCGAGAGAAACAAAAGGTGAAGAGAATGTATGGAATTTTAGAGAGGCAATTTCGTTTTTATTTTAGAAAAGCCGAGCAGATGAAAGGAGCAACGGGCGAAAATCTTCTTGTGCTTTTAGAACGGAGATTAGACAATGTTATTTTTCGCTCTTCTTTTGCAGTTTCCCATTCAGCCGCCCGGCAGTTAGTCCGTCATAATTTTATTTATGTAAACGGAAAGAGGGTAAACATCCCTTCTTATTTAGTAAACCCTGGAGATAAGATTGAATTCAAGAAGGAAAAAAGCAGAGACCTGGTAAAGAGGGCTTTAGAGGTTACCAAAGAGAGAGATATCCCAGAGTGGATTAAAAGAGACGAAAAAAATCTTTGCATAAGCATAGTTCACCTGCCCAAAAGGGAAGACATTCAGGTTCCTATTCAAGAGCAGTTAATCGTAGAATTGTATTCTAAATAAATTATGCCTCACTTCGTTCGGCATAATGATTACACAGATTAAAAGTAGATTACACAGATTAACCCCGCGTTAGAAATATTGCAGATATAGCAATTTACAAATGTAGCGAATAAATTTCTACGACTTTAGGAATTTCTAGCGGGGTTAAGTTCTCGTTGCAAACGCTGTAATCTTTTCTAATCTCTGTAATCAGCTATAACGAAGTTATAGCAGGAGGGAGAGAATGGAGAAGAATTTTGTAATGCCAGGGAAAGTAGAATGCGAAAAGGAAACCCTTAGTGAGAGTTATGGTAAATTTATTGTTCAGCCTCTCGAGAGAGGGTATGGAGTAACATTGGGTAATTCCTTAAGGAGGGTCCTGATTTCTTCTTTAACGGGGGCAGCAGTGAACAGAATAAAGATAGAGGGAGTGCTTCATGAATTCTCCACTATTCCTGGTGTCTTGGAGGATGTCCCCCAGATTATTTTAAATATAAAAAAGCTTGTTCTGAGATTGCACTCTTCCGAGCCAAAGACAATCAGAATAGAGGCGAAGAAAAAGGGAGAGGTAACTGCAAAGGATATTATTACTGATGAGGCTGTAGAGATTCTGAATCCTGAACTTTACATTGCCACTCTTTCTTCTAAGGGCAAGCTGTTTATGGAAATGGAGGTTTGTTCAGGAAGAGGATATTTACCCGCCGAGATGAAGAGAAGCGAAGATAAATCCATAGGGGTTATTGAGATTGATTCTATATTTACTCCCGTGCGGAAAGTGAACTATCAAGTAGAAAACGCTAGGGTCCAGCAGATGACTAACTATGACAGATTAATTTTAGAGATTTGGACAAATAGAGCCATTTCGCCAGAAGAGGCGCTTATAGAAGGAGCGAAAATTCTCAAGAAGCATTTGGATATATTTGTCAATTATGGACAAGAAGTGGAAGAGGAGGCAAAAAAAGAGCAATTAGAACTTCAGGAAGAATTTGATAGACCCATCAGCGACCTTGAACTTTCAGTTCGAAGTTCACGTTGTCTTCAAGCCGCTCACATTAAGACAATTGGTGATTTAGTAAAAAAGACAGAGGAAGAGATGTTGGGGTATAAAAATTTTGGCAAGAAGTCACTCTTAGAGATTAAAGAGGTTCTCGGGAAAATGGGACTGAGTCTGAAGAAGTAGCAAGAATGAAAATTACAATATACAAATCCCAAATTACAAGCAATGGACAAATTCCAAAATCAAAATTACAAACAAAAAATTCTGATTTGTTTATTGTAATTTCGGTATTGTAATTTGTGATTTCTGACGACGAGTGAGCCCGAAACTTCGGGGGAGCGAGGAGAGATGCGGCATCAAAAGATAAAAGGAAAATTAAGTCGGCCTACTGACCGAAGAAAGGCATTATTAAGGAGCCTATTGCGGGGTTTAATTATTTCCGGTAAGATTGAAGTTACTCTGTCTCAGGCAAAGCAGACCAAAAGAATAATGGATAGATTACTTAGTCTGGCCAAGAAGGATAGTTTAGCCGCTCAGCGTTCTGCTTTCAGGATTCTTGGTGATAGAAAATTGGTTTATAATCTGTTTAGACAGATAGCTCCTAAGTTTCCTGAAGGGGGCGCTACCCGGCTTATTCATCTTTCTTGGCGCCGCGGTGATGGGGCAAAAATGGCGGTGTTAGAATTATGAACTTCACCCCGTTAGAGAAAACCAATAGTGAAATTAATGCTATAAAGACTGATACTGCTGAGGAGAGTTCTCTAAGGGGGTTTGCTGAGAGGGTAAAGGATGTCAGTCCTTCGGCAACTCTTGCGATTACCTCGCGAGCAAAAGAGATAAAGAAAAAAGGGAAGAAAATAATAAATTTTGCTGCCGGTGAACCGGATTTTGATACCCCGGATTTCATAAAACAGAAAGCAATTAAAGCCCTAAAACAGGGCTGGACAAAATATACTCCTGTTTCCGGGGTTGATGAGCTTAAAGACGCTATTATCTATAAATTTAAACAAGAAAATAATCTAAATTATAATCGCTCTCAAATATTAGTCTCTGCAGGAGCAAAGCAAGCCCTCTATAATTTTTTCCAGGCAGTCTGTGAGGAAGAGGATGAGGTAATCATTCCTTCCCCTTATTGGGTGAGCTATCCAGAAATAGTTCGGCTTTGCTCGGCTATTCCTGTAATTGTTCCTACAGAGCCAGATAATGACTTTAAATTAAGTCCGACCCTCCTTAAAACCTTTCTTAGTCCAAAGACAAAAGCTATTATTCTTAACAGTCCAGCCAATCCTACCGGAGTTGTTTATTCTCCTTCCGAATTAGCTCAGATTGGCGAGATTGCCGTCCGCAATAATATCTATATTGTTAGCGATGAGATTTACGAAAGGCTCATTTACGAAAAGGAGCACATCTCCATTGCCTCTTTGGATTTAGATGTTTACAAACTAACAGTGGTAATCAATGGGGTCTCTAAGTCTTATGCAATGACCGGTTGGCGGATAGGTTATGCCGCTGGCCGCCAAGAGATAATCTCTAAGATGACCATTATCCAGAGTCATTCTACCTCCTGTGCGAATTCAATTGCTCAATACGCCGCAGTAGCAGCTTTAAAAAATCAGGATTATCCCCAGAGAATTCTCTCGGAGTTCAAAATAAGACGGGATTATATAATGAAGAAATTGGATGAAATCAAAATTTCTTATGTAAAGCCCGATGGAACATTTTATATATTTTGCAAAATAGGTGGAGATTCAAGAAGCTTTGCACTTGCGCTCTTAGAAGAGGAAGGGGTAGCAGTAGTGCCGGGGATTGCTTTTGGAAAAGAGGGCTGGGTAAGGATTAGTTTTGCTACCTCTTTGGAAGAGATAGAAGAAGGGATGAAGAGACTGGGAAGATTTATAAAGAAGTGATTACGGCGATAAGAAATAGCGATTACGGCGATGTATTTTATTTATCGTTGAATTATTCTTAATTGCTGTAATCATTATACCAAACGCAGTGAGACATTTATTATGGGAAAGACAATCGCTGAGAAAATCTTAAGCACTCATAGTGGTAAAGATGCCCAAGCCGGCGATATTGTAATTGCTGATGTTGACTTCTGTTTTGGCCAGGACGGCACCTCTGCTTTAATTATCGAGAGCCTCAGCGGAAGAAAGGTCTTTGACAGAAAAAAAGTTTGTTTGGTTATCGACCACAATTCTCCTTCTCCCAATCTGAAGATTTCTAATGTGCATCAAAGGATGCGCAGATTTGCTGAAAAGGAGAGGCTCAAAATTTTTGATGTTGGTGAAGGAGTTTGCCATCAGGTAATCCCGGAGAGCGGTTTTATCAAACCGGGATTTTTAGTAGTAGGAGCAGACTCGCATACCTGCACCTATGGGGCTTTGAATGCCCTGGCTACCGGAATGGGTTCCACAGATGTAGGTATTGCCTTTGCCAGTGGCAGGAATTGGTTTAAGGTTCCCCAAACAATAAAGGTAATTTGTAAAGGAAGACTACCAGATGGAGTCTATGCCAAAGATGTTGCTCTTTATTTAATCAAAGAATTAACCGCTGATGGTTGCACCTATCAATCAATAGAGTTCACTGGTGAAGTTATTGAGAATTTGAGTATGGAAGGAAGATTTACGCTTGCCAATATGAGTGTAGAAAGCGGGGCAAAATGTGGTATAATGTTAGGTGATAAAAAAACAGAGTTGTGGCTGAGACAAAGAGGGATAGAGAATTTCTCTTTTGTTTCTCCTGATAAAGATGCTGTTTATTTTGATATAAAAGAGTATGAACTTTCTGAGTTAGAGCCGCAAGTAGCCCAGCCGCATAGCGTAGATAATGTTTGTCCAGTTTCGGAGTTAAAAAATATTTCTATAAATCAGGCTTTTTTAGGAACCTGCACCAATGGTAGATTAGAGGACCTGAGGGTTGCGGCCCGCATATTGAAAGGAAAAAGAATAAAGAATGGTATTAAATTTATTATCGCTCCGGCTTCGCGGCAAATTCTTCTATCGGCAGTAAAAGAGGGAATTTTAGAGGATTTAATAGAGGCCGGCGGAGTGCTTCTCCCGCCGGGATGTGGCTGTTGTGTGGGAACACATCAGGGAATTCCAGCAGACGGAGAGATAGTTATTTCCACAGCTAATCGTAACTTTAAAGGGAGAATGGGAAACCCCAACGCTTATATCTTTTTAGCCTCTCCGGCTACTGTGGCTGCATCAGCATTGACTGGCAAGATTACTGACCCGAGGAAATATTTATAGGGTTGATTGGGAGAGAGTTTAAGAAAGCGAAATTTGCTTCGCAAATTTCTATCCTCAGCCCCGAAGTTTCGGGGCTTCGGCTCCCCCGAAGTTTCGGGGGCAAGGAAAGGGGGATGCTATGGAGATAAAAGATTTGTTCAAGTTGGCAATAGAGAAAGAGGCCTCAGATTTGCATTTGGCTGTAGGGACATCACCTATTCTGCGCGTTGATGGTGAACTGATAAAAACAAATTTTCCCAAACTTACTCCTCAGGAGAGCAAAAGATTGGTATATTCTCTTTTAACTGACGAACAAAAAAGAAAGTTTGAAGAAAATTTAGAACTTGATTTTTCTTTATCTGTCCCCGGAACAAGTCGCTTTCGGGTGAATGTGCATCAACAGAGAGGCAGCATCGAGGCGGCCTTTCGGATTATTCATTATCGCGTTCCCTCGCTTGAGGAATTGAGACTGCCAGAGATAGTGGCGAGCTTTTCCCGCAAAAACAATGGATTAGTTTTAGTTACCGGGCCCACTGGCGTGGGCAAAACAACTACTCTTGCGGCAATGATTGATTTAATTAATCAGGAAAGAAGATGTATGATTATTTGTATTGAAGATCCGGTAGAGTATGTGCATAAGCATAATAAAAGCATTGTTAAGCAAAGAGAGGTCTATTCGGATACAAAGTCCTTTGCCGAAGCGTTAAAAAGGGCACTGCGCCAAGACCCGGATGTAATTGTTGTTGGCGAAATGCGCGATTTGGAGACAATTTCCTTAGCTCTCACCGCCGCTGAGACCGGACATCTGGTTCTAGCAACCTTGCATACCCCGGATGCAGCGCAGACTATCGACCGAATAATTGATGTTTTTCCTCCTTACCAGCAGCAAACCATAAAGGTACAATTAGCCGGAAGTTTAAAGGGAATAATTTCCCAGCAGTTATTACCGCGGCTTAATGGTGAAGGTCGGGTAGTGGCTACAGAGATTTTGATTAATACACCGGCCGTAGGGAACTTGATTCGCGAGCATAAGACTGAGCAAA
>JAGGUG010000039.1 GCA_021158625.1 Candidatus Omnitrophota bacterium
GTCAAGGCATCTAAGTTGGCAGTAAGTTCCTCCAATCTTAATTCCTTTTCTATTTTTCTCTGTTCGTCTTTTGGTGGTGACAAAAAGAGTTCAATCTTCAGCCGTTTTCTCTCAAAATAGGTGCGGGTTACTTCATCCAGGATATCCTCGCGCAATTGGACCATCAAGCGGGAACGGACATCAATACTGGTCTGGGCGTCGCTCCAGATTAAATCCCCTAAATCCCAGGTAAGCGAAACATCCCAGCCCAAGTTATCATCTACTGTTTTGTCATCGGGACCAATATAATGTTTTCCTCCGTAACTAGCACCACCGGCAGTCCCCCACATACTATCAGAAAGCGTCCTGTTTTTAGCACCATCCACCCCTACACTAAATTTAGGCAATATGGCTCTCTTTGCCGAAAGCCGCCGCCACCTCTTTATCTTATCGGGATGAACCTCGGCGTATTCAATCGCCTTTTCCTGCACCTCGCGAATACTCGGCTCGTGGGCAAACAACTCAAAAATCTTCTCCTTCAAACTTTTCTTCTCCTCAATTTCTTCTGCCTTTTGTATTTCTTTATCTGTCCTCTGTCTTCTGTCCTCTGTCTTCTGTCTTTTAAACACCCCCTTCTCCGTAATTGCCCATAAATCATCGCCGGCCAGAGCAATCTTTCGGACATCAAGAGAGGGTAAACCAGCATAAATTTCCTCCCAACCTTCTTCAATCTCTCCTTTACTTTCCTGCTTTTCATTTTTTATACCTGTAGCCTGTAGCGTGTGGCTTGCAGCCTGTAACCTGAATATCCCCCTGTCTGTTCCTAAAAAGATTTTACCATCAGCGACAATAATTGAGCGGATATCTGCGCCCCTTAAGACCCCTTTGTTCATCTCCTGCCAGGTTTCCCCTTTATCTTTACTTCTCAGGAAAATATCCTTGCCGACTAAATAAAGCACATTTTGAGCAATTGCTAAATCGTTTAATTTGTCTGTCGGTTCTTCTTCCTCTTCTGCTTCTTCTTCGGCAATCTTAGAGATAACAAAGGTCTTTTTCCAATTTCTCCCCTGATTATCGGTCCTGAAAAATCCCTCATCGCTGACAGTGTAGATTGTATTGGAGTCTTCGGCGTCCACCTTTACCCTGTAAATCTCGGCGTCACCTAATTTTCCCTTGCTTCTCTGCCAACTCTTGCCGTCTTTGCTTCTAAATAACCCTTTTTGTGTGCCAATGTAGAGCAGATTATTCTGCTTGTCCAAGTCCAAACAAAAAACATTGTTTTCCTCATCTCTTCCTTTAAATATCCTCTGCCAGTTTTTGCCGGCATCATCGCTTTTAAACAACCCATTTTCAGTAGCGGCGTAGATAGCATTTCCATCCACCAATAAAAAATTTACCTCTGCCATCGCCGGCAGAGTAAAGACCTTCTGCCAACTTTCGCCCCCATCTTCGCTCCTGTAGATAAATTTTGAGCCAACATAGATAATATCGGGATTTTCTTTATTAACAGCAATCGCCTTCAGGTTAATATCTTTTATGCCCTTTACCCTGTTAAATCCCCGCCAAGGCGGGGAATTCGCCATAGGCGAATTATTTAACACGGTGAACCTTTCCCGCTCCTGCGCTTCAGCAAAATTGATGTTTATAAAAATAAAAAAGAGCAAAAAGAGAATACTCCTCATCTTCTTGAGCCTCCCTCCAAAAATAAAATTTTTATTTCATTTTTTAAAGATTTATAATCTTTGTCTTTGGTTACTAAAATTAAATCTTTATTGAAGGCAAAAGAAGCGATGTAGCTATCGGCGAATCCTAATTTATAAATGACCTTAAATCTGCTCGCAGTTAAAATAATGCTTTCCGTAGGTTGCAAAAAGGGAAATTTCCAACTTTTTACTAAGCCATAAGCATTATCTGCCTCTGCCCTGCCTTTCTTTTTCCAGACAATATAATAAAACTCAGAAAGAGCTACAAAGGGTATTGCCGATTTTGGCGCTAATTTAAAAACCTTCTCCGCCTCTTTCTCATTAGTTAAATAAGCAATAATTGCCGAAGTATCTAAAAGATATTTAATTTTTTGCACGACGCTCCTTTCTGCGTTCTTTAATTAAATCCTGGGTAGAAACACCTTTCAAAACTCCTCTTGCCGAAGAAAAGGATTTCTTGGGTATGGGAACAATAACAATCTCATTTCCTAAATCCACAAGTTCTATCTTGGTGTAAGGAGAAATTCTATATTTTTTCCTTATCTCAGATGGAATAACCATCTGCCCTCGCGAAGAAACAGTAACAGTCATTTCTCTTCACCTCCTCAAATATATTACCATAATCATTATCAAATGTCAAGACGATTTTAGATTTTGTCTTACTGCTTTTAGCACTTCCTCCACTGAAATTTGCTCAAGGTTCTCTTTTTCTATCACAATATGCCCCTTTCCCCACGGACCCCATCTTTTTGCACCTACTCCGGGAATGCCGCTTCTAAAGAGGGCTAGTACCGACGTCCCTACAGCCGCGGCTAAATGCGCTGGCCCACTATCGCAAGAAACAAGTAGTTTGCATCTTTTAAGCAAAGCCGCTGTCTGTCTTAAATTAAATTCACCGCTAAAATCAATAGCATTAATGTCTGCAAAATATTTCTGGCTGAGTTTTCGTTCGTCTTTGCCGCCAATTATTACAACCCTCGTTTTTTCCCACTGGCTAATTTTGTCGGCAAGTTCAACAAAGTTTGCTATTGGCCATTGCTTCTGAGGATTGCTTGTCCAAGGGTGAATAGCAATCAAAATCTCTCCCTCACCGCTTCCACCCCCGGGGTGGAAGTAAAGGTCTCTTAGCTTCTTCTCTATAAATTCCTCATCCTCTTTTTTTACAGGAATGAAAGGATTTTTGTCTTTCAGCGTGTAGCGTGGAGCGTGTAGCGTGGAGCGTGTAACAACCCGCACTAAATCCAGATTATACTCTATCTCGTGCTTTTCGCCTAAATATTTCTTGTCTTTTATCTTATGGGTAAGCAGAAATCCCCATTTACGCTCATAGCCGACTCTTGTCGGAATTCCGGCTAAAAAGGTAATAATATTGAATTTCTTTTGGGGATTAAAAATAATTGCCAAATCAAACTTTTTCTTTCTCAAAAACCGGATTAGTTTTAAGCCCGGCCAAATTCCCTTTTGATTTTCAAGCTCATAATCAATTACCTCATTTATATCTGGATTATCTTCGATAAGTTCCCTTATATATGGCTGCGCCATTACCGCAATATGCGAATTAGGAAATTCTTTCCGCACCGCCCGAAAAGCCGGCAGGTTCAAAATAAACTCCCCAAATCTATCCGTGCGGATTAGGAGGATTTTGTGCATTTTATTTTAAACAACCCTATACTTAAATTTTTCCTTCCATAGTTTTCTTTGTTTGTCATAATCGTAAACAAGCTCTGTATCGCAAAAATTACTTAATTTTCTGAAAATATTATTAAAAAGTAGATAATTGCTAAATACAAAATCAAATTTTTTTCTTCTCATTTTTCTTTTATATGGCCTTATTACTTTCCATAAAACAATAGGAATAAAAAAAACATTGGGACAATTAATGACTTTAAAATGTTGATTTTTTGGAATGCTTATTTTTATAGAAGTTTTTTTAAAAACATATACAATATGCCCCTCTTTTGCTATATTTAATAAGTAATTATAATCTTTACTATCCACTAAATTAGAAATCACCCAGGCAATCATTAATGAACGCCATTTATTACTTTTATTTCTTTTATCCACAGGTAATAGATTTTTCCATTTTTTTAAAAATATTTTTTTATTTCTTTCCCAAAGGAGATTATCACTTTTAACTTGTTCTACATATGCAGCAGTTTTTCTTGCATTTCCCCCGTTATTAATATGTAAAGCAGAAATAGGTATCACTATATTTTTGTATCCCGCATTTATAGACTCTAAAGAGAGGTCTAAATCATAAAAATGCATAAGTCCATATCTCTCATCTAAACCGCCAATCTCATCAAGCAATTTTCTTCTTATCACAAAACACAATCCATCTATTACTGCCACTTCAGCTCTATTTATTTCTATGGGAGGGGTTAATAAACCTTGATTGGAAAGATTGTGAATTAATGTTCCCTCTTTATATTCCCCATTTTTATCTATTATTTGCCTTCCTGCCAAACCAGCAATACCAATAAAAGAATCTTCTTCCATCATTTTTATTATTCTCCATAGCCACCCTTCTTCGTAAATTATTACATCATTATGCATTATGCATAAATAATCTGCTGCAGATTCCTTAATTCCCTGGTTGATTGCTACTATTGTTCCTAAATTAGTTTGATTCCTTATATATTTCACAGCACATTTCTTCGATAAGTTAGAAAAATATTCACTTGTTCTATCTTGCGAACCATTATCAACAATAATTAAACGATAAGAATGATAAGTATTTTTCAAAATGCTTTCTATGCATTTTTTTGTACATTCTAATTGGTTCCAGACCGGAATAATAATATCGCAGGCATTACAGGACATTTTTATAGCGGCTGGAAATTACAGCCCGGTCTCCAAAGTTTCTCTCTATATTTAGAAAAATCCCTAAATACCTTTGCTTGATGAATAGACTTTAATCTTTCTAAAAGGTCGGCTATCCTTAAATCGTCGCTGAAGATATTATCAAATCTCTTTCTCCTTTTTCGTCTTAAAATCTTTAAGATAGAAAACAAAACTGGTTGTTTAAAAATACGGATATGAGGATGCTCATTAACACTTAACTCTCCTTTGGTTAAAAAAACATAGATTAGATGTCCTCGCCGGGCTAAATTTAAAAGCATTTTACTATGCTCCTCTAAACTAAAGGAGGAGTTTTTACTGATGAACCAGGCAATCCGCGTTGGTCTTTCCCATCTACTGTAAAATAAATTGCGGTTTGTTTCCTTTAATTTCTCAATATCAAATTTTCTAAAAGAAACCTTTTCATAATGATAAACATAAGCCGCCTTTGCCCTTGCTGCTAAAAAACCTTTCTTAATTGCTCGGAGATAGAAATCTGTTTCTTCAAAATACCCCAAATTATATCTTTCATCAAAAAAACCAACCTTATCAATAACCTCTCTCTTTATCAACATACAAAAACCCGTAGCACTCAATTCCTGCCATTGACCGTGATATCTCTTTAGAGTTAAAGCATAATCATCAATGGTTAAACCTTCTGGCTTCTGCCCAAAATTATTGCTTGATGGGTTAACTATTCCAACCTGCGGATTGTTCTCAGCAACAAAGACCATCTCTGTCAACCAACCATCAGTGGTTAAAGTATCATTATTCATAAGACAAATATAAGGAGCGCTTGATATTTTAATCCCCTGATTTATCGCCTTTATCCAACCCAAATTCTGTTCATTACACAAAAGAAATATCTTCTTCTGCTCAGACAATTTTTGAAGATAATTACGAGTTGGCTGCTCAGAAGCATTGTCAATGATAACCAGCCGATAGGGATAATGGGTATTTTTAAAAATGCTTTCCAAGCAGTTTTTTGTATATTCTAATTGATTCCAGGCCGGAATAATAATATCGCAGGACATTTTTTAACTCTCCAACAAGTTTTCCGCCGCCTCCAAAACATCTTCAACAGTTATCAACTCCAAACATTTCCTATTTTCACATTCGGGCATTTTAAATTTCTTAATGCACCTCTTATATTTTTGTCTTTATATTAAATCCAAGTAATATATTGTCAAACATGGATAATAGGATAAATCCTTTTCACAACCCTTGAATTCTTTGGGCTAATTTATGCAGTTCTATATTTGCTAAAGCCATTACCTTTTTCTTTACACGGCGAGAATAATACTCTTTTTCTGTCTTGGTCATCTTTTCACCCTTCCATTTCTTTAAAAATAACTCTTTTTGTTTTGGAGAAAATAATTGGGAAAGCGCATACTCTAAATTATATTCTTCTTGCGATACAGCAAATTCTTTGCGCTCGGATCCTCTTTCTTTAAAATAGCGACTAAATGTATTTTTTAATCTTTGCGGAGATAATAGTTTAGATGAAACTTCAATTTCTTCTCCCTTCTTTAAATTTTGATATATCCTATTCAAATCTTCATCTTTAAACTCTACAATCTTTTGTAAATTACTCATCCAGACAAATTTCATACCTAATAATTTATAAAGAGCGAATGAAACAAGCAACAAAGAATCTAACGCTGATTTATCACAAGCCATCTTTACCTTTTCATAGTCAAATAGACCTTCTTGGCAACTGTTAGCCAGCAAAAGAGGAAAACCTTCCCATAATCTTGTTTCTTTGCTTTTAATTACCTCGGCAAGGGTAGTGTTCGCATCGAATATTCCCTCGTTTTCAAATAAGGGATAACCTAATTTACTCACCCGGCTTAAAAGCTCACCTTTTTTCATAATTCTCCTTCATTCTTAAGAACCTTCAAAAAATACTCCAGGTTCTTATCTACTTTTTTCTCTGAAACATCAAAAGATGCAGTTTTCTTAAAGCGTTCTTTTAAATACTGAACATTTAACTCTCCCTTTTTTGCCCGGAAAAGCGCTATGCAATCTTCTATGTCTAAACTCGTTGCTCGGAATAATTTACTTATGAATAAGTCGTAATAATTCAGCACTCCGAGGTAAAGATAGCTAAATTCTTTTATCAAGATATGATTACCTTGTTTAAGAGGAGACTCTAACAGTTCAGTTGTATGGACACGTTTACCCCTGAATAAATCAAATATAAATTTTTCATCTTTAGCCCAGCCCCATCCGCTTACTGATTTATAACCTAAATCTTGCAGGGTTTTTATAAGATAACTATGCTCATTCTCATTTGGCACAATTAAATCAATATCTTTAGTTGAGGATTTAACACCCAAAAGCGTAAGAGCCGTTCCACCACAAGCAATAAGTGATACTTTCTTTTTCAAAAAGGTATTCCAGAGATTCAATCTCTCCAAAAGTTGCGATTTATCAATACGGTAATTCATACAAATCTTTGTATATCTTTATACAATTATCTGTATAAAGATATACAATATAATTGATAACTTGTCAAGAGAAATTTTATATAAGCTTTTCTGCCTGCGCTAAAACTTCCTGCACACTTATCTCCGTAAGGCAGCGATGATTATAATTACATTTCGGCACACGGAATTTTTTATAGCAAGGACGGCAAGGTAGGTCTTTTTTTATCACAATATGTTTCTCGCTTGGGGGGTAAGGTCCATAGACCTTTTCATCTACGGGTCCGAATATTGATATGGTCTTCACATCCTGGCTAACGGCTATATGCAAAGGTCCGCCGTCATTAGTAATCACCAATTTGCATCTTTTTAAAAGAGCGGCGAATTGGCTGATGGTTGTCTCTCCGCAGGTATTTATAGCTTTCTCGTGCATTAGATTAACAACATCCTTGCAGATTTCTTTTTCTTCTACACTACCTAAAATTATCACTTTAGCATTATATTTCTTGATTAACTCATCAGAGACATAAGCAAATTTCTCCTTTGGCCAGTGCTTATAAAACGCTGTTTTCCCCCAACTTTCTCCGCCCCCGGGAACAACTCCAACTACAAAATCATTTTGACCTTTACTTCCACCTTTACTTCCACACCCGGTGTGGAAGTAAGCCCATTCCTCGTCTTTTTCGGATAAAAATAATTCTAAACGGTTCACGCTTGGCTTTACCCCTAAAAATTTCAGCAAATCAAGATAGTACTCTACAATATGTTTATCGCTATATCCTTCAATATCAATCTTATCGGTTAAAAATCTGCCCCGATTTTTATAATTAAATCCTATCCTTTTAGGAATGCCCAAAAATTTTGCTACTATGTTGTAGCGGTAGTCCAGAGAAAAATCAATGAGTAAATCAAATTTTAATTTTCTTATTTGTTTTATCAAAGAAAGAATTCTTTTAAGAGCCTCTGTCTTGGATTTGCGAAAGAGTTTTTTAATATCGCCGCGCGAGAAAGAAATAACTTCATCAATATAGGGATTTCCTTCCAAGATTGGCTCAGTGCGGTAATTGCAGAGATAGGTAATGAAACTTTGAGGAAAATTCTCTTTTAAGGTGTGAATTAGAGGGGTGGTAAATA
>JAGGUG010000041.1 GCA_021158625.1 Candidatus Omnitrophota bacterium
TTCCGGATACCTATGCCCGCTATCTTTATTTTACCAACAGCGAGTATTTCCGCTGGTGGTGGTGGCGGATTCCAGTCTGGTTTGTGACCGGAGATTTTTTAGGTGGTCCTTTACAGACAAACGGTCATCTGAATATTTCTGGTGACCCTGTGTTTGGAGGAGTGGTAAAGACAGCAGATGATTACATCAACTATATGCACGGTGGGCCGCCCAATGATAACCCTGATTTCCAGCAGGGGATAGAGTTAGGAGCAGATCCCGTTCCGATGCCCTCCAAGGCATTGGATTTAAGAACTGCTGCTGTTCAGGGTGGGCTTCATCTTAATGGAGCCACAACTATTGTTTTGAAAGACGATGGCACAATGGATGTAACCAATAGTCAAAAGGGTTGGGTTAGTCAGAATATGCCTCTGCCGGCAAATAAGGCCTTATTTGTTACCGGTGGCGACCTCACAGTCTCCGGAACGCTCAATGGCTCTTTGACGATGGGGACAAACAGAGATATTGTTATTGCCGATAACATTGTTTATCACGATGACCCCCGCGTTAACCCCGATTCTCAGGATAGTTTAGGGCTGATTGCCGAGAGAGATATAATTGTGGATAAAAATGCTCCTTACGATGTAGAGATTGACGCCTCCTTGATGGCTTTAGGGGATTCCTTTCAAGTAGAGAACTGGTGGGTAGGTCCAGCCAAAGGCACGCTAACAGTCTATGGAGGGATTATCCAGAAGAATCGAGGACCGGTAGGGACATTTAATCCAGCCACTAATCAAAAGGTGAGTGGTTATAGTAAAGATTATCAATATGATTCGCGATTAAAGGATAATCCTCCTCCCTATTATCCCACTACCGGTGATTATGTCCAGGCGCAAGATTCATGGAGGGAGCTATGAAAAAGATTCTGGGAGTTATAACCTTGGTTCTGGTAGTAATCTTTCTTATTCTACTTTTTAAGGCAAGAAGCGGGAAAGAGACAATTCCGCTAATTAAGCCCGGGGAGATTAAGAGAATAATGGAGAAACCTAAACCCAGTGAAGAGATTGAATTTTTAGAGGAGAAGACTCTGCCTCCCCGAGAGATGCTTCAGGAGGAGAAGGTTAGGGAGGGAAAAATAAGAGAGATAAGGTTAAAAGACATTTCTCAAGAACCGACTATTCCCGATGTCCTTCCTGAAGTTTCTGCGGAAGAAAAAAGAATTAGCCCAAAAGAAAAAATGCCTACAAAAAAGGAATTAGAAGAGATGGGTAGAAAAGGGATAATCATTTATTAAGAGGTCACCAAAAATACCTTATGCCCTTGATTGCGAAGACTAAAAATTGATTGCAACGATTAAAATTTGATGAAGATGAACCTTACTCTTAAAAAGTTAAAGGATTTGTTTCTTCTTCCTTCATCTTCTTCTATAGGTTTAGACATTGGGAGTTCTTATGTAAAGATGATTGAACTACAGAAGAAGGAAAGAAGGTTTTATATACTTAACTGGGGAGTGAGTAAAGTTGAAGGAGATGTTTCGCAAGCAGTTAAGGATGTAATGAAAGGGACTCGCCCCCACACCAAAAATTTTGGTGTGGGGGTAAACATCTCTCTTTCCGGGCCGAATGTAGTTGTTCGCTATATTGACCTGCCCAAGATGACCAGGGAAGAATTGACTAAATCTCTGGAGTTTGAAGCGGAGAAATATCTTCCCTTTAAGGCAAATGAGATGTTTTTTGATTGGCAGGTTCTTGAGCAGGGAAGAGAAAAGATGAAGGTCCTCTTATGCGCAGCTAAAAAGGACTTTGCAGAGGAGAAGATTAAGATTGTAGAGAAGGCCGGATTGAGAGTCCAGCTTATTGATATTGATACGCTATGTCTAACAAATGCGTTTTGTTTTAACAATCCTTCAGAGGAAAAAACCATCTGCCTTTTAAACACAGGAGCAAAGATGACCAATTTGAGCATTGTCAGAAAGGGCAGATCCTGCCTTGCCCGCGATATTGAAGCAACTACTTCTACTCCCGAGAGATTGGTCAATGAAATTGGACGCTGTTTTGATTTTTATGAAAGTCAATATGGAGAAGGAGTAGAGAAGATTTATTTAAGCGGTGGGGCGGCTGGGCAATTCTTAGAGCAAGGATTGAATATTGAGCAAGGATTGAATATTGAAGTAGATTTTTGGAATCCTTTAGGATCTATAGGATCTCTCCCGGAAGGACCTGTCCTGGGAGGAACAAAAAGTTTTAAGGAGCTGGAGAAGAGAAAAATAGAGTTTGCTATTGCCGTGGGGTTAGCGTTAAGGTAACAAGCTACAAGCTACAAGCCACAAACCACAAGCCACAAAACAAAAAGCCTGGAGCCTGAAGCTTGCAGCTTGCAGCCTGACCATGTTAGAAATAAATCTTTTACCTTTACAGATGCGCAGAAGGAAGGAGCTCTTTCCTCCGAGTTTTCTTTTTCGGCTCGGAGGGCTTTTTCTAATTCTCTTGATAGTTATAAGTCTGATCACTGCTGGAATTAGATGGCAGAAAGGGATATCTTGCCGAAGGATAGAGGAGAAGTGGCGGGGATTTTTTCAGTTAGAAGACAAAAACAGACGATTAGAGATAGAAAAGGGAAATTTAGAAAAGTACTTAAAAAGAAAGATTCTCTGGGCCGAGAAATTTGATTTAATTAATCAGCTTATTCCCCCCGGGGTCTGGCTTACCAAGCTTTATTGGGGAAAGGAGAAAGAAGAAGAAAAGGTTTTTATTATTGAAGGGCAGTCCCTCGCTCTAAAAGGAGGGGCAGTAGAGAGCGTAATCAAATTTATGGATAATCTAAAAAATAACCCTGCTTTTTTTGTTGATTTTAAAAAAATAGACCTAATTACCCGGAAAGAGAGTGAAGGGACGATGGGATTTAAGTTGGTGATAAAATAAGATGCAGGCTACATCTGCCCGCCATCTGGCAAGCGGGAGCTGCAAGTTGCAAGTCAAGAATAAAAGGTATCTAACCTGAGGTTTGAAAGGCAAAGTCTAAATATGAAGCAGATAAAGGATTTAACAAACATAAAAGATTTTTTTGCGCAGAACAAAATTCTTCTGGGGTTCTCCTCCGGGTTTTTAATCATTCTTTTTTGCTGGTTATTTTTATTTCTCTTTCCTCAATTAAGCACAATAGCAAAAGCCCGCACAGAGTTAAGGGTATTAAAACAAAGAGTGGGAGAGATAAAGTCGAGAGGAATAGATTCGGATATTTTACTAAAGAAAGGAGCTGTTTTAGAGAACCAGATAGACCTCTATAAAAATAGTGTTCTCAGCAAAGAAGAGAGCACATCCCTATTAGGATATCTATCTCACTCGGCCCAGAAAAGCAATGTTAGAATTATAGGAATTGAACCAGTGCAAGGAGAAGAAAAAGAAGGAGATTATCTGCCTCTGTTTATAAAAATAAATTTAGAGGGAAAATTTTATCAATTGGTTAGTTTTCTTTTTTATCTCGAAAATTGCAGCAAATTTATTGATACAGAAAAATTTGAGATTGTTTCTTCGGATAGCGGGAAGCAGAAAGCAAGATTTGTTCTGAAGTCGCTTATTACTACTCAAAAAATTGCCTCTCGCCAGAGGCCTACCCCGAAGATTTCCTGTCTGAAGGATATTCCCCCAATATCTGAAAACAATCCTTTTTCTCTCAAGACAACAAAGGTATCGCCGTTTTTTCAAAATATTCGTTCTCTCGGTGATATTCATCTTCAGGGAATAGTCTACGACAAAGAGGGCCCCTTAGCAGTAATAAATGGTTATGTTGTCCACGAGGGCGAACAATTAGGAGAATTTATGCTAAAAGCGATAAGGGGAGAAGAGATTTTATTAAGAAAGGGAAAAGAGAGTTTTGTAATAAGACTGGGAGGAGAAAATGAATAGATTTAAGGTTAAACCCAGGATTTATATTATTATTGCTGCTGCTCTAATTCTCTTTATTCTTCCGGTTTTGAGGGCTCAAAAGACCGACGAAGTTCAGCGTTTAGAGAGGGAAAAGATAATTGAAACCAAACCGGGAAGGATAAGTATGGATTTTAAAGAGGCCGATATCAAAGATGTGCTCAGAATTATCTCCTACAAAAGCGGGATGAACATTGTTTCCGGAGAGGATGTTAAGGGAACGGTTACTATTCACCTGGTTGATGTTCCCTGGGAAAAGGCACTTGAGGTAATTTTAAGGACATATGGTTTTGGTTATGAAAAAGAAGGGAATGTTATTCGCGTTTGCGACTTAAGTAAACTGGAAAAGGAAAATCTACAGACCAGGGTGTTTTCTTTGGGTTATGCCAAAGCACAAGAGGTGTCCAAATCTTTGGAAAAGATGCTTTCCGAGAGAGGCAAGATAGAATTTGACACCCGGACAAATCTCTTGATTGTTACCGATATTCCGGCAAATCTGAGCAAGATTGAGGAAGTGATTGAGAGTTTAGACAGAACCACGCCCCAGGTAATGATTGAATCTCAGATAGTTGAAGTTAGTTTAGGAGACGAAGAAAAGTTGGGGATTAATTGGAGCGCCGAGATAACTGCTTATGGAGCTCAACGGCCAATTCTCTGGCCCTTTACCAGGCATACCGATAATAAATATGCCCCTGACGATTTCCCCGCCACTACCTCCACCGATGAATTTAAGTATGGGACATTGAACTTCAACCAGTTTCAGGCAATTTTGCAACTGCTGAGTTCACGCACCGATACAAATATTCTTTCCAGCCCGAAAATTACCACCTTAAATAATCAAGAGGCGAAGATAACCGTGGGCACGAAGTGGCCAGTGGCTCAATATGCCTATAACGAAGAGCAGGGCAAGTTTCATATCTCGGGTTGGGAATATATTGAATACGGAATCTTGCTTACTGTTACCCCCACCATAAACCAGGATAACTATATAACTTTGAAGGTCCATCCTGAAATAAGCGACAAGACAGGCACGGTGACTTTTGATACCGCCCTGGTTCCTATCCTTACCACCCAAGAAGCAGAGACCAATGTAATGATTAAGGATGGGGAGACTCTGATTATTGGTGGTTTGCTAAAAGATAAGAAGGTAAAGACAAAGAAAAAGGTTCCTATTTTGGGTGATATTCCCTTGTTAAAATATCTTTTTTCCCATAATGATGAGGCAGTAGAGAAAAAAGACCTGCTTATTTTTATCACTCCGCATATTGTTACCAGCGCTGAAGATACCAATGTGCATTATCTATCAAAGAGTAAGATAGAGATGGAGAAATGACAGTTAGCAGTAGGCAGTATGCAGTAAGCAACTTTCTTTGGTATTTCTTTGCCTACTGCCAATTGCCAACTGCTTACTAAATTGAGATATGTCCCAAATATTGATAGATGTTATTCCCGAAGAAAAGAGAATTGCCTTGATAGAAGATTCCAAACTCCAGGAATTTTATATTGAGAGGAGCGAGGAAGAAAGCATTGTCGGAAATATTTACAAGGGCAAGGTTAAATCCATAGTAGAGGGGATTGAAGCCGCTTTTATAGACTTAGGACTGGAAAGAGAGGGATTTTTATATACCTCTTCGCCCTCTTCAGATAAGAATTACTTTGATGAACTAAGCGGAGATGTGGGTGGCTTTTTTGAAGGTAGCGATAAATCAGTCCTCTTAAAAAATGACCAGGAGATTTTAGTGCAGGTGGTTAAACAACCGATAGGAAAGAAGGGTCCTCGTCTTACTACCCGTCTCGCCTTAGCCGGAAGATATTTAATCCTGATGCCTCTTTGTTCTTCTTTCTCAGCAGAAGGAGTTTTGAAGGGGGTTTCCCGCAAGATTAGAGATTCGGTGGAAAGGGAGAGGATAAGAGAGATTATCAATGAGCTCAGGATTCCTAAAGGAATGAGCATTATTGCTCGCACCGCCGCTGAGGGCAAAAGCAAAAGGGAGTTTCTTAACGATTTATCTTATCTTATGAATTTATGGCGTTATCTGCGCCGAAATATAGTTAGAAAAAGTGCTCCCTCTTTGCTGTATAAAGAATTGGACCTGGCTTTGAAGGTAATCAGGGATTGTAGTGATGATGTCAAAGAGATAATAGTTAATGATGAAGAAGAGTCTAAGAGGATTCTTAGGTTTAGCCGCCGTCATCTTCCGGCTCTCACTTCTAAAATCAAGTATATTAAAGAACCTTTATTGGAAAAATATGAGAAGGATATCGAAAAAATTTTCTATCGGGAGATTCCCTTGAGAGGCGGCGGTTCCATCGTTATTGAACAGACAGAAGCATTGGTTTCGATTGATGTGAACAGCGGAAGATTTAAGGGAAAAAATATGGAAGAAACTAGTGTCCGCACTAATTACGAGGCCTGCCGAGAGATTACCCGCCAGCTTAGATTGAGAAATATCGGCGGAATAGTAATTATCGATTTTATTGATATGAAACTGGCAGAGAACAGAGAGAAAATTTTATCCGCATTAAATAAATTTCTATCTAAAGACCGGGCAAAGATTAAGGTTCTTCCCTTTTCTGAAATTGGAGTAGTGGAACTTACCCGCGAAAGAAGGACGCCGAGTTTAGAGAATCTGCTTTACCAAATTTGTCCTTGTTGCCAAGGAAAAGGGTTGATAAAAACGCTGGATACAATGGTTATTGAGGCGTTGACGAGGATAAGAAGGGATATCCAAAAAGGCGATGTAGAGATAGGTGTTGCTCCCGAGGTAGCCTTGCATCTTTTAAACAAAAAGAAATCCATCCTTCTTGGTTTAGAAAATAAATTTGGGCATAAGATTAGAATAAATGAAACCACAAATCACAGATTCCAAATCACAAGCAAAATATAATTGGCCCTGTTAAATAATTTCGCCGGAGGCGAAATCGCCACGAAGTGGCATTTAACAGGGTGAACCGAAATTTCAATGACCCAAACAAAAATAACAAGAAAGTGCCTTTAAGTAGTTGTTTTTGGTTATTGTAATTTGGTGCTTGTAATTTGGGGTTTCTGACGAGCGGAGTGAGGAGGCGTGATGTATGCGATAATTAGAAGCGGTGGGAAGCAATATAAAGTGAGAGAAGGGGATATCTTAGAGGTAGAGAAATTAGATGCTGGGCAAGGTAAGGAAGTTATTTTAGACGAGGTTTTGTTAATTAACGACGACAAAGATGTTATCGTTGGCCAACCCTTAATAAAAAGGGCAAAGGTTGTTTGTGAATTTTTAGAAGAGACCAAAGGAAAGAAGGTAATTGCTTTTAAATACAGGCGGCGAAAGGATTCCAAAACAAAAAGGGGGCATCGTCAGATATTGACAAAATTAAAAGTGAAGAAAATAGAAGTTAAGAAGGAGAATTAAACTATGGAGGGCTACCCTCCATAGTCAACTGATTGGGAGCACCCACGGAGGGGCGAGGCCTTCTAAGGGGATAAAGGAGAATAGGATGGACATTGATGCAAAGACAATTATTCGTGCGGCGGCTCTGTTAGGGGCAGGTATAGCTATGGGATTTGGGGCTATTGGCCCAGGCATAGGAGAGGGATTTGTAGGAGGAAAGGCTTGTGAGGGGATTGCCCGCCAACCCGAACTTCAGGGTTCAATTATTAGAACAATGCTGATTGCTGACGCTATTGCCGAGTCCACCGGAATCTATGCCCTGGTAATTGCTCTCCTGTTGATATTTGTGGTAGCATAACAAGCTTACAAGCTCCAAGCTACAGGCTTTCAAGCTGCAGGTTTCAAGCTTCAGCCGCAGGTTCCAAATTACAGGCTCCAGGCTTCAGGTTTTTTTGTCTTTGACTTGGAGCTTGGAACTTGAGGCTTATTAGCTTGTAACTTGTAGCTTGTAGCCTTTTTTATGTCCCTCAATCTTACCCTTATTCTTCAGGTTATTAGTTTTCTCATTCTGATGTTTATACTGACAAAGGTGTTTTATCGCCCTTTGCTTAATTTTTTGGACCAGCGGGCGCAATATGTCCGTGAAGAAATTGAAAAAGCCGAGAGAGAAAGAACTAAGGCAGAGGAGAAATTTAAACAGGCAGAGGAGAATTTGAAAAAGACACAAAAACAGGTATTGGAGTGGAAGGATTTTGCCCAGAAGGAGATAGAAGAAA
>JAGGUG010000125.1 GCA_021158625.1 Candidatus Omnitrophota bacterium
CCACTTATACGGTAAAGAAAGGGGACTGCCTTTGGTTTATTGCTGGCTATCCTGAGATTTATGGCAATCCTCTGCTCTGGCCTAAGATCTATGAAGCAAACCGGGATAAGATAAAAGACCCCGATTTAATCTACCCTGGCCAGGTATTTATAATTCCCCGCGGAGAGGAAGAAAAGATAGAATATGAGAAATAGGAGTTAGACCTTACGACAGATGTCCGAAGCGAAACTTCGGACAATTCGCAACAAAGTATATGCAAAATAAGAAAAGGATTTTCTTTATAACCGGGTTGATAGGAAAAGGGATTTTGGTGCTATTGTTTTCCCTTTTAGCCACCGTTATTATTGGTTTTAGCAAAGAAGAAAACCAGCAGATAAATTTTAAAGAAGGGGAAGTCTCGCTTGCAGATGTCTATGCCCCTTTTGGTTTTTCTTATGTTGATAAAGAAAAGACACGTTATTATCGCGAAGAGAGTAGAAAACGGGTTCGGGATATCTATGATTTAGACCCACGAGTAGAAGAGGCTCTCAAAGCCAAGCTCGATAACCTGTTTCAGGCGCTAAGTGAGAATGAGAAGGAGAGTGAAACAAACCTATCTTCAGCGGGGGTGTTGTCGACTTCGCTCACGCCATCAACAGTAAGAATTCTCTCTGGGGTAGAGAAAGAGGAACGAGAGGATATTAAAAATAAACTTACCCGAATCTTTTCCTTTCTATTGAAAGATGGGATAATTGATTCGGAAGTTAAAGAAGAACTTATGGGCAAGTCCTCTTTTATGATTAATGTCCATAACCCAAAGACTAAGAGTTTTCGCAAAAGATTAGTGGAGCAACTGCCCACAGTAGAGGATATTGACCCAAGGATTAAAGAGCAGGTTCTTTTTTATTTCCCTGAGAATAGAAGAGTGCGCATAGCGGCGGAGGAGATAATTAGAAAAAACATAAGCCCTAACCTCGTTTTTAATAGGGAGGAGACAGAGAAAAGAAAAGAAGAAGCCTGGAATAGTGTTCCTGAGGTAAAGCGGGAGATCAAGAAGAATCAACTTATCGTTGCTCGCGGCCAGAGGATTACTCCATCCCATCTTTGCCAGCTTGCCGAGCTCGCCAAGAAAAAGGGTTCATCTCGGTTTCTATCTACATTTGTTGGATTGAATCTCTTGGTTCTTGTTTTTATTATTTTATTCTGGAGATATATTAGGGGTTTTTCTTTGTCTATCTCGGCTTTTTCTACCTTCTCTCTTCTTTCTTTTGTCTCTTTGCTCTTTCTTTTGTTAGCCAAGGGAATTGTTATCTTCTCGCTTCCTGCTTTGTTTATCCCTTTGAGTTTTGCTTCGATGTTGGTGGCTATTCTGTTAAACGGCCCCATAGCTATCTTCTTGACTATGCTCCTTGCTCTCTTTGGTGGTTTGGTTAGCGATAGTTTAGATATTGGAGTGCTATCTTTTGTTGGAGGGATTGTTGGGATTTATGCAGTAGAGGGCATAAAGAGGAGAGCGCAATTGGTAAAGGCTGGATTTCTAATAGGGCTGGTAAATGTTCTTCTTATTCTAAGTTTTGCTTTACTGAGGAAACCGCCTTCCTTTGCCATTTTAAGAGGCACACAGGAGTTGAGCTATCTCCTGAGAGATGGACTATGGGGGTTGAGCAACGGTTTGGTGTCCGCTTTCTTGGTATTGGGGTTTCTGCCTTTGTTTGAGCATTTGTTTAAGTTAACCACCAACATCAGTTTATTAGAGATTTCCGATTTAAACCACCCGCTACTCAAGAAATTGATTATGGAAGCACCCGGCACATATCACCATTCACTTATTGTGGGTAATCTCGCAGAGTCAGCGAGTGAAGCAATCGGGGCAAACTCTTTGCTTGCCCGCGTAGCCTCCTATTATCACGATATTGGTAAAATAGAGAAAAGCGAATATTTCAGTGAGAATCAGAGGGGCAAAAATAAGCATAATAAGCTTACCCCGACAATGAGCAGTTTGATTATCATTAATCATATTAAGAATGGTGTGGAGATGGCTCGCAAGTATAATTTACCTCGTCAGATCATTGATATTATTAAACAACACCATGGGACGAGTTTAGTGCCTTATTTCTATCAGCGGGCTTTAGAATTGGGAAAGGAAGAGGTGCACCAGGAGAACTTTCGCTATCCAGGGCCTAAGCCGCAGACCAAAGAGGCGGCTATTGTAATGTTAGCCGATTCCCTTGAGGCAAGTTCTCGCAGTTTAGATGAACCCACTCCTTCGCGTCTAAAAGCCCTGGTGGAGAAAGTTATTAATGATAAATTTATTGACCACCAACTTGACGAGTGCAATCTTGCTTTAACTGATTTGAATAAGATCTCCCGGAGTTTTACTTATGTCTTAAACGCTATATTTCATAATCGGGTGAAGTATCCGACGGCAGAAAACAGGTAACAGTTAACAGAGGATGGTAGACAGCCAAGAGTTGGCAGTTGACAGAAGACAGATGATCATTGACATAACCAACAGTCAGAAAATCAAAGTAGATATTGCCAGATTGAAAAAATTAGCTGCCTTTGTTTGTCAGCAAGAAGAAATCAAAGATGGTTATCTGAGTGTAGCATTAGTTAAGGATAAAAAAATAAGAGAGATTAATAGAAGATATCGCCGGGTCAATCAAACCACTGA
>JAGGUG010000102.1 GCA_021158625.1 Candidatus Omnitrophota bacterium
TTCTCCGCCACTGGAGGTTTCCGGAGGAATAAATTTAGAGAATGTTCGAGAGATTGCCCAAACAGGTATAGAGCAGATTTCTATCGGGGCACTTACCACGAGGAGTAATTGTATAGATTTCAGTCTGGAAGTGAGATAATGAGACAAACAAGTCAGACTTAAATGTCTCATTAGGGATGAGTGAAGTTTTTATTTTTTAATAGAGTTAGTTCTACCCAGGATGTAGCTTATAGATTGGCTTTGCAGGGAGAGAAAGAAGGAACGGTGGTGGTTAGCGATTACCAGACTGCCGGCAGAGGAAAGTTAGGCAGAAAATGGTTTGCTCCTCCGGGAAAGAACATCCTTTGTTCTGTCATTCTCCGGCCCAACATTTCCCCCGGGCAAGTTTTTTTACTCACCCGCTCAGCGGCTTATGCAATAAAAAAGGTGATTGAAAAGAAAACAGATTTATCTCTCTATTTCAAGCACCCTAATGACCTCTTGATAAACGGAAAAAAGGTTGCCGGGGTGCTTGCCGAGACGCATCTAAAAGGAGAGAAATTAGAGTTTGTTATTCTAGGAATGGGGATTAATGTAAACGCGGTTAGAGGTAATTGCGAGGGTATGTCGGGGCGCCCGGTGGCGACTTCTCAGGGGATAAATGCCGGAAAAGAGCAACTCATAGAGGGAGCCACATCTCTTAAGCAAGAAACCGGGAAGAGTTTTTCCCGGCCAGCATTGTTGAGAGAGATATTGAGGAACCTCAAGGTAAGGTAGAAGATAAAAGCGAGATTTGCTTCACAAACCTCTATCCTCGGCCCCGAAGTTTCGGGGCTATCCTCGTCGCTTGCTCGCTTCGCTCGCGCATTCCTCGGCTCTCGCTTCGCGAGGAAGGAAAGGAAAAATAAAAAGCGGAAATCTGCTTCGCAGATTTCCTATCCTCAGTTCCCCTTCGGGGAACTTCGGCTCTCGCTTCGCGAGTAAGGAAAGGAGGAAAAATGTTGATTACAATGTGTAAATCTAAGATTCAGGGGGCAATAATTACGGACAAGAAATTAGATTATGGTGCGAGTATTACCATTGCTGAGGAACTATTGAAAGCCGCTAATATTCTGCCCAACGAAAGGGTTCAGGTGGTTAATTTTAACAACGGAGCAAGATTTGAAACCTATGTAATCTTAGGCAAGGAGAATTCGGGGATTTGCCTGAATGGTCCCGCCGCCCGCTTAGGAGAAATCGGGGATAAGATTATTATTATCTCTTATGGATTGTTTGAGGAAAGAGAACTGACCAATTTTAAACCCAGGATTATTTATCTAAATGAGCAGAATAGAATTAAAGATTGAGGTTTACCCTGCGGCGATATTAAGAAAGAGATGCCTACCCGTAGAAGAGGTCGGTGAGAACGAGATAAACTTGCTGAAGAATATGGCTGAGACAATGTATAGGAATAGAGGCATTGGCTTAGCCGCACCGCAGGTGGGGGTTAACAAGCAGATTATTATTGCTGATATTGGCAGAGGGCTGATAGAACTCATCAACCCCCAAGTTTTCTCGCCCAAAGGTAAGGATAAGATGGAAGAAGGGTGTCTGAGTTTGCCGGGGATTAGTGTGGTGGTGAAAAGGCCCAAGGAGGTTATTGTTTCTGGTTTAAATAGGAGAGGAAAGAGAGTAGAGATGAGACTGAGGGGTTTGATGGCCAGAGTAATTCAGCATGAGGTAGACCATCTAAGAGGGACCTTGATTATTGATTATGTCAATTTTATAAAGAGATTTTCTTTAGTGCGCAGAATGAAGCGCGGTTAAAACAGCCTCTGCCGCGCGTCTGCTTGCTCCCCCTTGGCCCAGATTAAGGGTTGCCTTTCTCAATTCCTGTTTAGTCTCCTCTATTTTTTGTCTGTTTTTGATTAGTTCTAATGCCTCTTGGGCAATCCTTTGCGGCTTTGCTTTATATTGAATAAACTCGGGAACAATCTTTTTCCCAGCAATGATGTTTATTAAGCCGATATAAGGGATCTTGAGTAAAAACTTAGCCAGAAGGGCGGTTAAGAAAGAAGTTTTGTAGATGATGAGCATCGGTTTCTGATAGAGAGCGGTTTCCAGCGTGGCTGTTCCTGAACAAACCAATATCAAATCCGCCTCCGCGAGGCATCTATTATTTTCAGCAAGGGTTATTGGCAGAGAGAACTTTTTTACTGTTTCGTGAAATTTCTTCTCTTTAACATTAGGTGATTTGGAAAGCAAAAAACGCACATTTTTTACCCCGTTAGAAGCCCCCGCCAGCTTGCCCCGTAGCTCGCCGTAGGCGATGGTATGGGGAGGCGGGGCAGTCCCGACAAATCGGGACTTACTTCTAACGGGGTTCAAACGAGAAGAGATTATCTTTGCTGTCTTTAGCATTATCGGCAGAATTTTTTGCACCTCTGTTTTTCTTGAACCGGGAAGGAGGGAGATGGTTAAACCATCAAAGGGTTTGTCCTTTAAAGAGCCTTCTGAGTTTATTTCCGGAGAGCCGGCGGGCTGCCTTGATATGTCGGAAGAACTAATTCTCACGAGGTCCACCAGGGGATGCCCAACAAAGACAACAGGTATCCCCGCCTTTTTATAGAGTTCCTCTTCAAATTTAAACAGAACAATCATCTTATCCACCAACCTCTTAATTGTTCTTATTCTGCCTTTTCCCCATGCCCAAACCTGGGGGCTGATGTAATAAATAAGAGTGATATTTCTTTTTTTGACTTCTTTGGCAAATCTTAGATTAAACCCGGGATAATCAATCAAGACAACAGCATCGGGTTTTTGTCTCGCTAATTCTCTTGTTAGCCCGTTAAATATTCTGCGAAACCGCGCAAGGTTTTTGAGTACCTCTGTAAAACCAACTACGGCTAAGGGAGTGATTTTTTCGATGAGCCGAACTCCGGCAGCATGCATTTTCTCTCCCCCCATTCCCAGGAGTTCTATGTTTGGAGAGAGCTCTTTTAAAGAGCGGGCTAAATTAGCTCCGTGCAGGTCTCCCGAGGGCTCGCCAGCAATCAGGAAGAGTTTTTTATTTTTCATTCAGTAAGCACGTGATTTAGGCGACTGCCTGCCCCGTAGCCTCCGACGTTCGTCGGGGTGGTATCGGGGCAAGGAGACTAAATCGCTGTGCGTATTGACCCAGCACTTATTTTACCATCAAGGTAATTTTTAAATAAAACAATTTTTAAAGCTATGCTTATGTTTTATTCTCAACTGTTCTTGGTAAAATAAGTGCTGGGAAATTCCACTAACAAATTTGCGAAGCACTTCGTGCTTCGCAAATTTGAGTGTCATTTATTTTTTTTGTAATCATTAGAGCCAATTTCAGGGCTTCAGCGGCTTCATAATCCTGAAAGATATGCCTATTTCGCACATTATTAACAAAGGAAACGATTTCTGACTTGAGTTGCTCCTGTTTATTTTTTAGCTTAATCTTATCGCGGATAATCTTCCCCTTTATTCTTTGCACCCTTTTGACTGTCGAGTTCAAATAATCTAAGGAGAGGTAAACATCGGGCTGGAATATTCTGATTTTTCTTACTTTTTTGCGACTAACTCGGCTGGCAGAAAGATTAGCCAGCGTCCCGTTTTTAAATTTTAAATAAGCAAAGACAATATCTTCATAGTCAGAAAGAATTTTAGCCCCAGTAGCTTCAACAGCCTCTATTTCTGAATTTATTAGATGGAGGATGATGTCCAGGTCGTGGATCATTAAATCTAAGGTTACTCCCACATCGTCTATGCGAGAGGCATAGGGACCGAGACGCTGGCATTCAATAAATAAGGGTTTACTAATCATTGATTTCACCTTTTTTATTACGGGGTTAAATCTTTCAATGTGTCCGACTTGCAAAATAAGATTTCTTTGGTGAGCAAGATTCAGTAATTCATTTGCTTCTTTCAAGGCAGGGGTAATCGGTTTCTCTAAGAGGATGTTAATGCCTCTTTTTAAAACCTCTTTGGCAATAGAATAATGCAAATAGGTAGGGACAGCAATACTCAGGGCGTCTATTTTGGAAGCAGAAAGGAGGGAAGAGCAATCTTTGTAAAAGGGAATGTGGTATCTAAGAGCAATCTTTTTAGTCGTTGGTTGAGTATCGCATATACCTACTAAATTCACTTGGGGGAGGTTGGCGTAGATACGGGTATGCTCGCGCCCCAATCTCCCCACGCCAATAACCGCTACATTTAGTTTACTCATTCAGTAAGCCTGTAATTTAGCGAGTCCCGAAGTTTCGGGACAAAGATAAATTAGGCGAATTGAACCCAGCACTAATTTTTGAGACCCAGGCTTAATCTATGGATTGAGCAACATTATAGCTTCAGACAAAGCAATCGCTGATTTCTATGAAAATTAGTGCTGGGAAATTCAACTAACATCCCGACGATATGTCGGGATGAGTTTCATTTATGATACTCGGATTTTTCTTTATTGTCAAGAAAGGGAAAAAGGTGTATAATAACTCAACTTTGACATTGTCAAAGTTGAGAAGCACCAAATTACAAATAAGCACCAAATTGACGCCAGAGGCGTCACCCTGAGGCTTTACCGAAGGGTCTCATTAATTTCTATAAGTTCCTTCAGTCGCTTTGCTCCTTCAGGATGACAAGCTTCGCTTGTCAGTTTTGGTCATTAGGTCATTGGAATTTGGGATTTGTTTGTGATTTGGAATTTGTGATTTGAGATTTTCTGAATTTTGGCAGAAATCTGCCAAAATTCAGTGATATGATTGCCATACTCGGGGGAACAAGCATTTTTTCTCTTCCTCTTTTGAAAGAGAAGGGGCCCAAGCGGGTTTCTACTAAATACGGAGAAGTCTTTGTTTATCCCTTTGCTCGCTATATTATACTCAACCGTCACGGGATAAATAAGGACATCCCTCCTCATCGGATAAACCATCCGGCAAACCTGACGGCAATAAAATCCCTGGGCATAAAGGAGGTTATTGCCTTAAATTCCTGCGGAAGCTTGGATGAGGAGATAAAACCGGGCACATTTATTGTCCCTGATGATTATCTCAACTTTGATATGGCAACGATTTTTGATAATAAAATAAAACACATTACCCCCGGCTTTGATAAAGCGTTGAGGAGGTTTTGCATTCGGATATTAAAGGAATTGAATCTAAATTTTAGGGACGAGGGCATCTATGCTCAAACAAGAGGGCCGCGTCTGGAGACAAAAGCAGAGATTAATCTTTTAAAAGACTATGCCGATATTGTAGGAATGACCCTCTCAAAAGAGGCGACCATTGCCCGGGAGTTAGGACTGAGATACGCGAGCATCTGCTCTGTAGATAACTATGCCAACGGTGTGATAAACAAACCCTTGAGTTATAAACTAATCAGGGAAAATGTTAAGAGGAATCTGGAGGTTTGGGAAAGGATAATAAAAGAGATTGCTCGCCAAAAGAAATGATGCAAAATCTTTTAAAGAGATTATGAGTATTTTGATAAAAGATGTTTTGTTAAATAATAAGAGCGTAGATATCTTTATTGCAGAAAATAGAATAAAAAAGATTGGTGAGCATCTAAATGTTCAGCCAGACGAAGAGATAGAAGGCAAAGGGAAAGCGGTTTTGCCCGGCTTAATAAATATGCATACCCATTCAGCAATGACCCTCTTTCGTGGTTATGCTGATGATATGCCTTTAGAGAGATGGCTGGAGGGGAAAATCTGGCCGGCTGAGGCAAGGCTCACCCCCCAGGATGTCTATTGGGGAATGAAACTTGCCTGTTTGGAAATGCTCAAGACAGGCACCACTACCTTTGTAGATAACTATTGGTTTGTTCAGGCAGGAGCAAAGGCAGTAGAGGAGATGGGCTTGCGGGCAGTGCTTGCTCCACCCTTTTTTGACCTTTTTAATGCTCAAAAAAGAAAAGAGGCAATCAGGAGGACCGAAGAGGTATTTCAAGAGAGCCGGGGTTTTAATCCTCGGATTACCTTTAGTTTAGGACCACATTCTATCTACAGTGTCTCCGAAGAGGGATTGTGTTGGCTGAGAGACTTTGCCTCTGCCCACCACCTATTTATCCAGATTCATCTTTCTGAGACAAAGAAAGAAGTAGAGGATTGCCAAAAAAAATATAATAAGAGACCAGCAGAATTTTTAGATTCTCTAAATTTTTTAGATAAAGATGTTTTGGCCGCCCATTCTGTTTGGTTGAGCGATAATGAAATAGACATCTTGAGCAAGAAAAAAGTTAGTGTGGTTTATAATCCATCCTCCAATATGAAATTGAGCAGTGGGATTTTTAACTATGCGGCGCTAAAAAAGGTGGGGATAAATATAACCTTAGGGACTGACGGGTGTGCCAGCAATAATAATCTGGATATGTTTGAGGAGATGAAAATCGCCGCTTTAGTCCAGAAATTAGATAACCCGGAAAATTTACCCGCGGCTGAGTGTCTGGAAATGACAACTCAGAATTCTGCAAGGTTTTTGGAGTTGGATATAGGAGTAGTAGAAGAGGGGAAATTGGCCGACCTGATTTTAATCGACCTCGAGAGACCTTCGTTTGTCCCGGGGCATAATTTTATCTCGGATATTGTCTACTCGGCACAGGGAAGTTGTGTCTCGGATTTGATTTGCGACGGGAAGGTGTTGATGCGTGAGGGCAAGGTAGAAGGGGAGGAAGAGATATTGGCCAAATCTGCCGAGGTAGCAAGGGATTTGGTTACGAGATGAGTATAGAACTTACCAATCTAAAACTGCAGTATCAAGGTATAAAAGAGGAGATTGATGCGGCTATCCAGAGGGTGTTAACGGGCGCGGAATTTATTCTCGGTGAAGAATTAGAGAAGTTTGAGAAAGAGCTGGCCGATTATTGTGGGGTAAAATACGCCGTAGGCGTTGCCTCGGGAACAGATGCCCTTGTAATTGCTCTCGCTAGTTTAGGAATCGGCAAAGGTGATGCCATAATTACTACACCCTTTACCTTTATTGCTACTGCTGAGGCAATTGTGCGCGTGGGTGCAGAGCCAATTTTTGTGGATGTTCATCCCCAGACCTTAAATATTGACCCGCTGAAGATTGAAGGATGTTTGAAAAGGGCTCGGCAGAATATTAAAGCAGTTCTCCCTGTCCATCTCTATGGGCAAATGGCTGATATGCCCAGGATAATAGAGATTGCTCAGAGATATAATTTGAAAGTTGTTGAAGACGCCGCTCAAGCGATGGGGGCAAAGGCAGGAGCAATTGGCGATGCCCGTTGCCTGAGTTTCTTTCCGACCAAGAACTTAGGGGCTTATGGCGATGGGGGAGCAATTATTACCGAGAGTTCGGAGGTTGCCAGGAGGGCAAAGGCGCTGAGAAACCACGGTTCGCTTAACAAATACCACTACTCAGTAAGCGGATTTAATAGCCGTCTGGATAATCTGCAAGCGGCAATCCTGCGGGTGAAGTTAAGGCATTTAGACGAGTGGGTGAAACGCCGTCGGGCTAATGCCGCTTACTATAATCAGCTACTGGAAGATTCAGACTTGATTTTGCCAACGATTGATAAGACCTCGGTATTTAATTATTATACAATTAGGGTTCAACCTGTTAAATCCCCTGCCACTTCCGTCGGGGGAGCGGCAAAGTCGCTATTTAAGAGGGCAAAAAATAATCAGCGGGATAGGTTGCAAAAGGCACTGAGAGAGGAAGGGATTGCTACGGCTATCTATTATCCTCTCTCTCTCCATCTGCAGGAGGTCTATAGGGACTTGGGTTATAAACAGGGTGATTTCCCGCTGGCTGAGCAGGCGCAAGAAGAGGTACTTTCCCTGCCAATGTATGCGGAGTTAAAAAAAGAGGAGATAGAAAGAATTTCTAAGATAATAAAGCAGGTCACTAGTCACCAGTCACCAGTAAATAAATACTGGAGACTGGAAACTCTTTTGGTATGAAATACTATATTCGTTTATTAAAATTCCTTAAGCCTTATCTGGCTGCATTCTCTGTTGCCATTGTCTGTATGTTTTTTTCCGCTGCCTTCAGTGGTGTCTCTCTGGGGATGATTGTTCCCCTAATGGACAAGATTTTCTCTCATCAAGAGATAGTTATTAGCCGTTCTCTGCCCTTATTTTTAAAAAATTTCATTACAAAGCTCAATATTTTATCTCCCTCAGAATTATTGCTAATAATCGCCTGGTTAATTCCACTTCTTTTTATCTTGAAGGGACTCTTTATCTTTGCCCAATCCTTTTTGATGAGCGGCATTAGCCAGAAGGTTATCCGGGACATTCGGGATAAATTATATTGTAAATTACAGGGTCTCTCGCTTAATTTCTTCAGTAAAGCACGCACGGGAGAGTTGATTTCCCAGATTACCTATGATGTGGGGCTCGTGCAAAACTCTATTACTGAAGGGTTGATGGAGTTTGTTTATCAATCCTTGCAGATAATCCTTTTTTTAGGAATTGTCTTTTTTATTCACTGGCGATTGGCAATAATTTCCTTGATTCTCCTGCCCCTCGTGGTTTTGCCGGTTATTAAAATAGGAAAGAAATTACGCAAGATTAGCAGCAGGTCCCAGGAAAAAATGGGCAGGATTAATAATATCCTCTACGAGACGATTGCCGGCATCCGAATTGTAAAGGCTTTTTCAATGGAGGATTATGAGGTAAAGAGGTTTGCCCAGGAGAACAATAGATTTTGTCGTTTGATTATTAAGAGCATAAAAAGGACGATTGTTTTGAGCCCCTTAAATGAGTTTGTAGGGGCATTGAGTGCGGCATTTATCCTTTTCTTTGGAGGAAGAGAGGTATTAAGGGGAACGATGTCTGCAGGCGTATTTACCCTATTTTTAGGAGCTTTGCTTTCACTGATGAAACCATTTAAGAAAGTAACCAACATCTATGGGCTCACCCAGCAGGCGTTAGCCGCGGCTAAGCGGATATTTAAGATATTGGATACCCAAGCAACGATTAAGGAAAAAGAGGATGCAGTTGTTTTATCTTGCTTCAATAAGAGTATTATTTTTGAGCGGGTGTACTTTAACTATGGTGAGAAGGAGGTATTGAAAGATATAAATTTGGAGGTTCAGAAGGGGGAGGTTGTTGCCTTTGTCGGGCATAGCGGAGTAGGAAAGACGACATTGGTGAATTTAATCCCCCGTTTTTATGACCCCTATAAGGGAAGGGTTACTATTGATGGATATGACTTGAGAGAACTTACTCTCAAATCATTAAGGGACCAGATTGGAATTGTAACCCAGGAGACAGTGTTGTTCAACGATACAGTGCGGGCAAATATTGCTTATGGGAGACAAGAAGCTCGCTTGGAGGAGATAATAGAGGCGGCCAAAGCCGCCAATGCTCATCAATTTATTGTTAACTTACCCGAGGAGTATCAGACTATAATCGGCGAACAGGGGCTTAGTCTTTCTGGCGGCGAGCGTCAGCGTCTGGCTATTGCCCGTGCCTTTCTGAAAGGTGCCCCTATTCTTATCCTTGATGAGGCAACTTCGCAATTGGATAGTAGAAGTGAGAAACTAATTCAGGAGGCACTCGGACGCCTGATGCAGGGAAAGACAGTTTTTGTAATCGCCCATCGTCTATCTACGGTTAAGAATGCCGACAAGATTGTTATTTTAGATGGAGGTAAGATAGTAGATATAGGCAGGCATAGTGAACTTTTATCCCGCGATTCTTTATATAAACGGCTTTATGAAATGCAGTTTCACCCGGTTAAATAATTCGCCCGAGTGAATTTGCCCGAGAGCACATTAACGGGGTGAACCCTGTCAAATATTCGCCCTTGGCAGATTCCCCTGATGCAGCCTCGGGGGATTTAGGGTGAGGTTTGAGTATAATTTACAAAGGAAGAAATTTGTGTTATAATTAACGAAAATACGATTTAGCTCCCGATGTGACCTCGGGGGGGACTAAATTATTAGAGGGCAGCTCTGTAAGTTATTTGTTTATTGAAGGAGAGGAGATGGAGAATGATAAAGAACTGTTAAAACAACTCTTGGAAGCCGGGGTGCATTTTGGGCATTTAGCCCGCCACTGGAATCCCAAGATGAAGGATTATATCTTTGGAAAGCGGAAGGGGATTCATATTATTGATTTGCGTCACACACTGAGAGCCTTGGAGGAAAGCGGCAATTTTTTAAAGGAGTTATCAGCAAAGGGAGAATATATTTTGTTTGTGGGAACAAAGAGACAGGCTCAGGAGATAATTAAAGAAGAGGCTGAGCGTTGCGGGGCGTTTTATGTAAATCAACGTTGGTTAGGAGGAACTTTAACCAATTTTGAGACCATCCGCAAGAGTGTCAGGCGACTGGAGGAAATTGAAGGGTTGGAAAGACAGGAATCATTTCAGTCCTTGACCAAGAAAGAAAAGACAATTTTGGACAAAGAGAGAGAGAGACTGCATAAAAATTTAGATGGCATAGAAGGAATGGATAAACTCCCGGGGGCCCTCTTTGTTGTAGATGTCAAGAAATCAGACATCGCTGTGCACGAAGCAAATATTCTGAAGATTCCAGTAGTAGCAATTGTGGACACAAATTGTGAGCCGGAGGGGATTGATTATCTCATTCCGGGCAATGATGATGCTATGAAGTCAATTCGCCTGATTACTTCATTAATGGCCGATAAAGTTTTAGAAGGGAAGCAGGAACTTTTAAAGAAGGAGAAGGAGAAAGCGGTTGTTGAGGAAGAGAAAGCGGAAATAAAATAACAGCGTCCCGAAACTTCGGGACTATCCTCAGCCCCGAAGTTTCGGGGCTTCGGCTCTCGCTTCGCGAGTAAGGAAAGGAGGAAAAAAGATGGCGATAAATAAAGAAACAATTAAGAAATTAAGGAAGATTAGTGGGGCGGGGATAATGGACTGCAAGAGCGCTTTATTAGAGGCAGGCAGTGATTTGAAGAAGGCATTGGAGGTCCTGCGCAAAAAGGGATTAGCGGCTATTGCCAAAAGAATGCAGAGGGAGACCCGCGAGGGAGCTATCTTTTCTTATGTGCATCGGGGGAGGATTGGCGTTTTAGTGGAGATAAATTGCGAGACCGATTTTGTTGCCCGCAACGAGGAATTCAAGAAGTTTGGCAAAGACATTGCTATGCAGATTGCCGCCTCTCATCCCCTCTATATCAAAAAGGAGGATGTTCCCCAGGAGGTGGTTAATAAGGAGAAAGAGGTTCTGAAGGCGCAGATCGACAAGTCCAAAGGCGAGGATATTATTAATAGAATTTTGGAAGGGCGACTGAAGAAATTTTATGAGCAGGTTTGTTTGCTTGAACAGGCATTTATTAAGAATCCAGATATCAAAGTTAATCACTACCTGGGAGAATTAGCCGCCAAGGTAGGAGAAAACATAGCTATTAAAAGATTTGTGAGGTACGAGAAAGGGGAGGTGTAGAAA
>JAGGUG010000064.1 GCA_021158625.1 Candidatus Omnitrophota bacterium
AAAAGGCATATCCCGACCTCAGAGAGATAGTCTTGACCAAAAATTACCGTTCAACCCAGAGGATTTTAGATGCAGCTTATCGTTTGATTCAATACAATAACCCCAAAAGGTTGGAGGCGAGGGAAGGGATTAGCAAAAGATTAATAAGTCACCAGTCACCAGTCACCAGTCACCAGTCAGCGCCACAAAGATTGGCGGGTTCGCCTCAGGCGAAAAAAACAAAAAAACAGAAGGAGCTTTTTGAGAAAGAAGAAAAACCTATTTTATCTTCTAACGGGGTAAAGCATCTGCATTTTGAGACCCTTTCTGACGAAGCCGATAAGGTAGCCGAGATTATCAAAGAAGCAGTAGAGTCAAAGAGATATACCTATCAGGACTTTGCTATCTTGGTCCGAAGCAATAACGACGCTACCCCTTTTATTCAGGCATTAAATACGAAAGGGATTCCCTGGAATTTTAGCGGGAATCAAGGGCTATATGCCCGGGAGGAGATAAGGAATATCATCGCTTTTCTCAAGGTAATTACCAATCTTAACGACAGTATCAGTCTTTATTATTTAGCAAGTTCGGAGATTTATCAGTTAGATACTATCGATTTAACCCGGGCTATGAACTATGCCAGCCGCAGAAAACAGGGGCTTTATGAAGTTTTTTGTTCTATCTATAAAATTCCGGAGTTGCAGAGCATCACCACAGAAAGCAGGGCAACCATTGAGAAGATAGTGAAGGACATCCAACATTATATCAAACTTTCCCGTGAGCAGACCACCGGTAGGTTAATATATCTCTTTCTTACGGAGACTGGCTATATCAATCGTTTAAGTAAATCTGAGAGTCCTGCTGATGAACAAAAGATTGAGAATATTGCCCGCTTCTTTGAGATTGTGAAGGATAGCGAAATTCTTTTAGAGAAGGACAGAGTTCTCAATTTTGTTGGGTATTTGGATGCTCTAATAGAAGTAGGCGATGACCCTCCTACAGCCGAGGTAGACCCGGATATTCCCGTAGTAAACATTCTGACCATTCATAAAGCAAAGGGGTTGGAATTTAGAGTAGTCTTTTTAGTAAGTTTAGTGATGCATAAGTTTCCCTTACCTGACCGCCGTCAGGAACTTGAACTCCCCGAGGAGTTAATAAAGGATATTCTGCCCGAGCACGATTTTCATCTGCAGGAGGAGCGAAGGCTTTTTTATGTGGGGATGACCCGGGCAAAGGAAAATCTCTTTTTGACGAGCGCCCGCGATTATGGCGGAAAGAGACCAAGAAAGGTTAGCCAGTTTGTTTTGGAGGCGTTGGATATGCCGGTAATAAAGGAAGTCTCCAAAACCTCTGCCCTGGAGAAGATTAAACGCAATCTTCCCTCGCCGCCAGCGGTGGTTTCAAAAAGGCGTTTTTCCAGTGATGATATTCTGAATCTCAGTTATTTTCAGATAGACGATTATCTCAGCTGTCCGTTAAAATATAAGTATGTGCACATCTTGCGGGTTCCTATTCTGCCTCACCATACGGTTGTTTATGGGCGGGCAATGCATATTGCTGTTGGTTATTATTACCAGAAGAAAATGCAGGGAAGGAGGATAACCAAGGAAGAGCTGCTTCGTCATTTTGATTCCGCTTTTGTAAACGAGGGGTTTCTTACCCGCCAGCACGAGGAATTAGTCCGCGAGCAGGGAAGGAAAGCCCTGTCTTTGTTCTTTGATAAAGAGGAAGAGGCAAAGAAACTGCCGGCTTATATTGAGAAGAGATTTTCCTTTTTGTTGGGCAGGGATAAGATTAGCGGGCGCTGGGATAGGATAGATATGGATAAAGATGGAGCGGCAATTATTGATTTTAAGTCCTCAAAGGTGGCTAACCAGGAGCAAGCCGATAAAAGGACAAAAGAGAGTTTACAGCTTTCTATTTATGCCTTGGCTTATAAAAATATATTTGGCAAAATTCCCGATAGGGTTGGGCTCTATTTTTTAGAGACAGGACTATTGGGTAGTTATTCGCACACTGAGAGTGATTTAGAAAGGACAATCGAGAAGATTAAGCAGGCGAGCGAGGGGATTCGGGCGGGCGATTTTGCGGCAAAGCCGAGTTATTTTGCCTGTCAGTTCTGCGCCTATCGGGGGATATGCCCGGAAAAAGAGAAATGAATTTTTTGAGAGAGGTTTCACCTCACTCATAGACAACGAGATGAAAACCGGGATTGCTGACCTGCCTTTACATTATGGGAGGACCCCGCGGTGGCTCTTTTCGCGGATGGAGCGATTAGCCAGCCAGATTATCACGGTGATTGTCAAGGAGTATTCAGCCGAAGAATTTTTGCTTAAAATTTCTGACCCCTTTTGGTTTCAAGCCTTTGGCTGTTGTCTGGGGTTTGATTGGCACTCTTCCGGACTTACCACCACGGTTTGCGGGGCAATCAAATCTGGCTTAAAGAATACGGGTAAGGAATTAGGGATTTTTGTAGCGGGCGGCAAGGGAAAGACATCACGCGAGACCCCCCAGGAGATTGCCCAGATTGGCGAGAGGCGTTTGGTAGAAAATCCCGCGGGACTTATCTATGCCAGCCGCCTCTCGGCAAAGGTGGACAGTAGCGCCTTGCAGGACGGTTATGAGCTTTATCACCACTCATTTATCTTTACGAGCAGCGGAAAGTGGGCGGTTGTCCAGCAAGGGATGTCCAACCACTGGGCAAGGCGTTATCACTGGTT
>JAGGUG010000070.1 GCA_021158625.1 Candidatus Omnitrophota bacterium
CCGGCATAATCTATCTGCCGACGGGAGACCTCAACCAACATTATGTCTTTTTCTCTATCGTAATTAATCTTCATAGCGTTCTCTCCTTTCCTTACTCGCCAAAGGCGAGAGCCGAAGCCCCGAAACTTCGGGACGCTTTTTGTTTTTTCCTAATCTATCTTTGTCTAACTTATCTTTGTTCATTTGGGTCTTCTATAGACTATTGGGTCTTCTATAAACTATGGAGGGCTACCCTTCCATAGTGCTCCATATTTTTTCCACCTTTCTAATCACCTTCTCGGCAATTTTCTCCTTTTCCGTATCACTAAATTTCTCCACACTTCCATTTCTATCTAAAATCGCCCCGGAAATTCTGTTTTCTCCAAAAGGATTCTTTGTTTTGCTAATTCTATTGGCGACAATAAAATCTAAATTTTTTTTAAGTAATTTTTCTCGGCTATTCTCTAACCACTTCCTACTTTCTAAACTAAATCCCACTAAAATTTTATCCGCTTTTTTCTTCCCTAACTCAAATAAGATATCCGGATTTTGCCTAAGTTTTAAGACAAGAGTTTTTGTTCTTTTAATCTTTTGCTTGGCTATTCTCTGAGGGCGATAATCAGAGACAGCGGCGGTCATTATCAGAGAGTCCACATCGCCAAAATACCTCTTCACCGCTGATTGCATCTGTAGCGTATTTACTACGGAAACAAATTTAACCTTAGAGGGAGGTTTTAAATCTGTCGGTGCTGAAATTAAGACAACCCTGTGCCCTCTTTTTCGAGCCACCTCTGCCAAGGCATAGCCCATTTTGCCGGTAGAAAGATTGGACAAAAAGCGCACCGGATCAAGCATCTCTCGGGTCGCCCCGGCGGTGATTAAAATTTTCATAATCAGCGATTACAGTGATTAAAAAAAAAGATTACAAGGATGAAACTACTGCCTCAACGATTGTTTCCACCGAAGCCAGATGACCTTCTCCTTTCTTTCCGCAAGCCAAATCTCCGTAGACAGGGGAGATAAATTGGTATCCCCTTTTTTGCAATCGTTTTATATTCTCCTGGACAATAGCGTTTTGATACATATTCTCATTCATTGCCGGGGCGAGCAAAACCTTTGCTTTTGTAGCAATGACTATATTGGTGAGTAGATCGTCACAAATCCCATTGGCGAGTTTACCAATAATATTAGCCGTAGCCGGAGCAAGCAAAATAAGCCCTGCCCTTTCAGCCAAAGAGATATGCAGAGGTTCTTTACTCTTCTCAAACATCTCTATAAAAACAGGATTCTTGGAAATGGTCTGGAAGGCCAAAGGAGAGACAAATTTAGTGGCTACTGAGGTCATTACTACCTGGACATTCCTTCCCTTTTTGGTTAATTGGTTGACTATCTCTATGGCTTTATAGGCAGCAATACTCCCGCTTACACCTACGATAATATCCTTAATCATAACTTCCCTTGCTTGAGTTCTTCCAGAGCAATGGTAATAAAATTCGGCGAGTCAATATCTACCAGTTTTTTTGCCCCTCTACTTAACTCCTTCGCTCGTTCAAAGACCAGCTGGGTCAATTTATACATTCCGCCGGTTTTTTTTAATAATTCATCATCAGGAATATGTATCACAGCTTACATCCCTCCGCTCTTATTATTGCCTTGATATCCCCTGTGCACTCTTTTAAATCTTTATTGATTACCAGATAATCGTATTTATTTACCTGCTCTATCTCCTGGTAAGCAAGTTTTAATCTTTGAGCAATCTCCTTCCTGTTTTCCGTTTTTCTATTTTCCAGTCGCTTCTTTAACTCTCTCAGAGAAGGAGGAGCGATAAATATAAGCACTGCTTGCTTCCTGTATCTCCTCTTTATCTGTCTTGCTCCCTTGACATCAATCTCTAATAGAACATTTCCCTTTTTTATTTCTTTCTCCAAAAACTCCTTGGGTGTGCCGTAATAATTACCCAATACCCTTGTCCACTCGGCAAATTCACTCTTCTCTATCTTTCTCTTGAACGCTCTTTCCGAGACAAAAAAATAATCCTCTTTGTCTTTCTCTCCCTGACGCGGTGGACGGGTAGTCCAGGACACAGAATAAACCAATGGGCATTGTTTTAAAAGATGTTTTCTAATTGTTGTCTTTCCTCCTCCAGAGGGCGAGGAGAGAACGAAGATTTTACCCATCATCACTAAACTTTGACAAATTTTTGCCAAAGTTTAGAAAATCCCAAATCACAAATTCCCAATTGCAAATAAATTCCAATAACCAATGACCGAATGACAAAACAAATGCTCAAAACATTTTCTTTTTTTATTCTTTGTCTCGGTCATTGTAATTTCGCCCATTGGTGCTTGTTTATTATTCGGTGCTTGGTGCTTGGAGTTTCCGACTTTGGCTCTCGCCAAAGTCGGTCATAATCTCCCCTTTAAACTCTCTGGTTGAACACTGGAAAGAATAATATAATCGCTGTCCGTAATGATAACCGCCCGCGTCTTTCGCCCATTGGTAACATCCACCAATTTACCCCTTCTTTTTGCCTCGGAAATCAATCTCTTTACGGGAGCAGAATCCGGAGTAACAATCGCTACAATCCTTTCGGCAAAAACCAAATTTTCAAAACCTAAGTTGACTACCTTTTTATCCCTTCTCCTTTCTCTTTTCATAAGATATATCTTGCTCTGGTCGGTATTAATCGCGGTAATCTTCTTTTAATCTGTGCAATCAGACATCCGCTGAGGCGGATGCTATATATAATTATATTTCTTGCTTGGCTTTTTGTCAAATTTAGCGAAGCTAAATTTGATCCTGAGCTCCGATTTATCGGGGCGAAGGATCTCTTTGATAGGTCCTTTGGCTTTTGAGGTCCTTCGTCGTCCCGACTTTCGTCGGGACTCCTCAGGATCATCCAGGACTTTTAGAAAGTGCTGAGTGGCGTCCCCAGCAGGATTTGAACCTGCGACCTTCGGATTCGAAGTCCGTCGCTCTATCCATCTGAGCTATGGGGACCTGTATGCTGAGCTATCCAGTTGAACTATGAACGCCTATTATGGAGATATGTAAAGACTTTTGCTAGAGAAATTTGGCTCGCTAGTAAGATTTACTCCCAACTTTCTCAGTCCTACTTCATCACCCGAACTGGGAATATGAGTCATATGCACTTCGCAACCTTGAAGTTCTTTCAACTTCTCCATAGCTATTTGCACGGTGGGGTTTGCAGCTGCACTTATACTAAGCATAATTAATGCTTCTTCCAGATTTAAACTCAGTGTCTTTGTATCTAAAATGTTTTTCTTGAGACTCCCTATTGACTCTATTGTGCTCGGTGACAATAAGTGTATCTTGTCGGGAATTTCGGCTAAGTGCTTGATAGCATTGAAAACAAGACTGGAGGCCGCATGCATAAGCGGGGAGTTTTTTCCGGTAACAATTGAGCCATCTCTTAACTCTATAGCCGCTCCACAAAAAATTCCTTCATTCCCTTTCTTACTTAGCTCGGCTTCTCGTGCCGCTCTCCTTGCCGGTTCAACCACAGTCCTGTCTTCTAATTTGATATTAAGTTCTTTCATAATAAGCTCTGTTTTCTGGACTGTTTCTTTATCCATAAACCCCATTGCATGTTCACAGCTGTATCTAAAAAACCTTCTTATTATTTCCTGCTTTGCCGCCTCTTTAACTACTTCATCGTCAATGATTCCAAAACCAGCTCGATTTACTCCCATATCTGTCGGAGATTTATATACTGATTCGCTCCCTGTTATTCTCTTCAATATCCTTTTAACTACCGGGAATATCTCTACATCGCGGTTGTAATTAATCGCACTCTCTCCGTAAGCCTCTAAATGAAAGGGGTCTATCAGATTAAAATCTCTAATATCAGCTGTGGCTGCCTCATAAGCTGCATTTACCGGATGCTTAAGCGGCAGATTCCAAATAGGAAAGGTTTCGAATTTAGCATACCCGCTTTTTTTTCCTCTTTTATAATCATGATATAATTGAGAAAGGCAGGTAGCCAACTTTCCGCTGCCCGGGCCTGGCCCGGCAACTATGACCAAGGGATTCTTAGTCTCAATATACTCATTTGCTCCGTAACCCTCATCACTTACAATTAAATCTACATCTGTAGGATACCCTTTCGTCCAGCGATGGGTATATACTTTTATATTTCTGTGTTCTAGTTTATTTTTGAATATCGTAGCCGCGGGTTGATTATCAAAACGAGTTATTACTACCGCAGTTATATCAATGCCCCAACTTCTTAAATCGTCGATGAGCTTCAGAGTATCAACATCATAGGTAATTCCAAAGTCTGCTCTCATCTTTCTTCTTTCGATATCACCGGCATATATACAAAGTAGAATATCGGCCTTGTCTTTCAACTGTTGCAAGAGCCGAATTTTTACATTAGGGTCAAACCCAGGCAAAACCCTTGCAGCATGATAATCAAAAAGGAATTTCCCTCCAAACTCAAGGTACAATTTGTTATCAAATCTCTTGACTCTTTCTAAGATAGCCTGAGTCTGTTCTTTTAGATATCGTTCATTGTCAAAACCTACTTTTTTTATCATAATCACCTCACGCCATAATCTCGTTATAGCTGATTACTCACCCCGTTAAATTCGCCTGCGGTGGACTATTTAACGGAGCAAGGAGATCCCAAAAAATTGCAGAGATTTTTCTTTTTAATAAATATAAGGACGACAGACCTGCCGCCCTCCCGTTTGTCGGGAGCAGGCGGGGAAGTTACCTCTAAATTGTTACCTTCCTAACGAGGTTTATTCAACCGTTACACTCTTGGCGAGATTACGGGGTTTATCTACATCATAACCCTTCAGGCAAGCTATATAATAAGCCAGAAGTTGCAGAGGAATTATGGTAAACAAGGGCGAAAACAAGGGCTCTATTTTGGGAATAAAGATTGCTTCTTTAATATAATTTTTTATCTCTTCATTTCCTTCGCTAGCGATTGCGATGATTTTGCCCTTCCGAGCAAGCCCCTCTTGGATATTAGAAAGCATCTTGTCGTAGACAGGCGAATCGTTGGCAATACATACTACTGCTCGGTATTCATCAATAAGAGCAATCGGTCCATGCTTCATCTCGCCAGCGGCATAGCCCTCGGCAGGAATATAAGAAAGTTCTTTTAACTTTAGTGCCCCCTCTAAGGCGTTAGGAAAGTTAATTCCTCTCCCTAAATAAAGAAAGGCACCAAAATGAAGATGCCTGCGGGCAATCCTTTTGATATCTCTACTGCGAGCGAGAATCTTTTTCTGCCCGCGAGCGACCTTCTCAAGAGAAGAAATTGCTTTTTTTAGCTTATCTTTGTTTAAACTTCGCTTTAATCTTGCCAGATATAGAGCGAGCAGATAGAGAGTCATCAGCTGAGCGGTATATGCCTTTGTGGAAGCTACACTTATCTCTGGACCCGCATAGGTGTTTAGATTAATATCGGATTCGCGAACGAGAGATGAACCCAGAACATTACAAACAGAGATTACTCTTATCTTGCTTTTTTTCGCTTCCTGCACCGCCGCCAATGTATCAGCGGTTTCTCCGGATTGACTGATGGCGATAAGGAGCGTATTCTTTTTTATGATTGGCTTTCTATATCTAAATTCACTGGCAAAATCTACCCAGACCGGCAAACGCACAAGGGACTCAAAGATATATTTCCCCACTAATCCGGCATGAAAAGCAGTGCCGCAAGCGACAATGATTATCTGTTCTATCTCTTTTAGGAAATCCTTGTTTAGGTCTAAATCTCTAACTCTGATATTGCCTTCTAAGCTTATCCACTGAGAGAGGATTTTAGAAACAACTCTTGGCTGTTCATAGATCTCCTTGAGCATAAAATCCTTAAAACCAAATTTTTCCGCCGCTTCAACATCATAAGAGATAGTATCTATTTTGGGAGAAACCTCTTTGCCTTTTAAATCAAATATATTAACCCTGTCTTTCTTGATAACTGCAAGTTGTCTATTCTCGAGGTAGATGACCTTTTTGGTATGCTTTAAAATTGCCGGGACATCAGAGGCAATAAAATTTTCTCCTTTCCCCAGGCCAATAATCAGAGGAGAATCACTCCTTGCTGCCAACAATTGCTCTGGTTCATCAGAAGAGATAATTCCCAGGGCATAAGAGCCCTTTAATCTCTTCATTGCCTTTATCAACGCCTTTTTTAAATCACCTTTGTAAAATTTGCTAATTAGATTAGGGATTACTTCGCTATCGGTCTGGGATTTAAATTCCCAGTCCTCTTTTTCTAATTCTTTTTTGAGCTCCTGATAATTTTCAATTATACCGTTGTGGACAACAGCAATTTTGCCCTTGCAGTCGCGATGCGGATGGGCATTTTTTGTAGAGGGTGCTCCATGAGTAGCCCAGCGGGTATGTCCTATCCCGAGTTCGCCAGAAAGTATCCTCTTTTTTAAATGATTCTCTAGGTTGGCGATTCTACCTTTGCATTTTAAAACGGAGAGTCTATTTTTACCCCCGACCAGGGTTTTGGTGCTGGGTTTATTGATAACCGCTATCCCAGCGGAGTCATATCCCCGATACTCAAGCCGTTTCAATCCTTCAAGAATAACTGAACTGGCTCTCTTCTCACCAATATAACCGACTATTCCACACATTCAATAAGCACGCAACCCAGTACTAATTTTCTCAGAAAATTAGTGCTGGGTCACTGTGCGCATTTCCGCTCGTCGGGGCTCGCTAAATTGCAGTCTCACTTAAACCTCAAGAGCTTCTTTTTTATAAACGAATAATCACCGGTGGCGGAATCGGTACAAAAATTACCTCCGCCACAAATCTCTATCACATCTGAGATATCGTTATAAAAGACATAATCTACGCCTATGCTTTTTGCCACTATTTCTCCTATTTCCTCTACTGGTCTACCAGCCAAACCCTCGGCAACCATCTTTTCCCGAACATCACTTCTATAAGAGTGAAAGGATATCGGGGCATAAGATACAAGCACACCAACCTCTTTTGCTCCCCGAGCTTTGAGTTTAGCCGAAGTCCCCACCCCCATCACCGTACCTCTGACAATACTGTCTTCACAAATTCCCACTCTTTTTCCTTTTACCAAAGGATTTATATTAAACTTTGATAAAGATGCTAATCGCCTAAGAGTTGGGTCTTCTACTTGAAAGGTCCGCGGGGCTCCTGGATTCTTTGTGATATACTCTTTTATTTCTACTCCCGAAGCCTCGGAGTAACCTAAGGCGCAACCCCGGCCAGAATCCGGCGATGGGCACAGAATATCCGGTTTGTAACCATAGCGCTCAAATAATCTTCTTCCAAGTTTTTTTCGTACCTCTAAAACATTTTTCCCCTGTATAATTGAATTCGGTGAGGCAAAATAGATGTACTCAAAGATATCCAGAAAGTGCTTTTTCTCCACTAATTTCTCGGTGCGTAAACCCTCCTCATCTATAACACAGATAGAACCTGGTTCTATATCTTTAAGGAAAGGAATCTGGGCTCCATCCAGACCCTGGGTTTCAGAAGCGATGGCATAAGTATTATTGTTTTTACCCAAGGAGAGTGGTTTGCCTCCCCGTGGGTCCCTGAACGCAACAAGCTTTGTTTCGTTTTTATTTTGAACCAAGATACAGGCATTATAAAACCCTGCATCATCTAATATCTCCATAACTCTTGCAGTTGCCTCTATTTCATCTTCTGTTTCATTTAATGCCTTGAAGAAAATCCTTGCCAGGACAATATCATTCTTCTCTTTATACCCCAAAAATACACCGTCCATAACTAAGGCGATATGATATCTATCGTTCTCTATCTCGGTAGGTTGCAATCCCGAACTCTTTTCATATAAAGTATGTCCTATTCCGGCATAGGGTTTTGTTTCCCGCAGAAACTCATAGAAAGATTTCCTTCCAGCATCTGTCTTCTCGCTAAATAAATCCCCTACTGATTTGTGTCCCTTTTTAATCTTGATTCCATGTTTGATTGTGGCTACACCGGCCCCATTCTCACCTCTATTCTGTTGGGCAAAAAGTCCATAGGTAAGCGAATCTGTAACATCTTTCTTTTTGGTAGAAAAGACCCCGATTATACCGGACATTTATACCCCCTTTCCTTCCTCGCCCATTCCTTTTAGAGGCGATAGAGAAATTGCCTCAATTTATACCTGAGGGCGAGAACCTGCCTGTGCCCGTGAGGGTAAGCGAAACGAAGGATAAAAGCATAGCTGCTTCCATTTGACATAGGATGTTTTTATATCTTAACCAGAATCCCCTTACTTTTCAAATATTCCTTTGCTTCTTTAATTGAATATGCTCCATAATGGAAAATAGAAGCGGCAAGCACGGCATCGGCTTTACCCTCTGTGAAAGCCTGATAGAGATGCTCTAAGTTGCCTGCTCCACCAGAGGCAATTACTGGAATTTTAACTGCTTGGGCAACTGCAGAGGTCATCTCTAAATCATAACCTTGCTTTGTTCCATCGGCATCCTTGCTGGTTAACAAAATTTCTCCTGCACCTAACCTCTCTACTTGCTTTGCCCATTCAATAAGTTCCAAGTCTACCGATTCTTCTCCACCCATAATCAAGATTTCCCATTTGCCCTTTTCGCTTTGCCTAGCCCGTAGGCTTGCCCTTTGGGGCGCTTTGCGCCTTGCGTCAATAGCCACCACAATTCTCTTACCACCAAATTTCTCAACGGCTTGTTTAATCAAGTTGGGATTTTTCACCGCCGCAGTATTAATAGATACCCTATCCACACCGAGAGCAAATAAATCTTGCATATCAGCAACATCTCTTATCCCTCCACCCACACAGAAAGGGACAGTGACTACTTCAGCTACTCTTTTCACCCAATCAAGTCGAGTTTTTCTGTTCTCGGTTGTAGCCGCAATATCTAAAAATACCAGCTCATCTGCTCCTTGCTTGGAGTAAGCAATTGCGGCCTCTACTGGATCCCTTGCGTCTTTTAGATTTGCAAATTTCACTCCTTTAACTACTCGTCCGTCCTTAATATCAAGGCAGGGTATAACTCTTTTAAACATCATTAGTCCTTATTTAATCTCGATGGAATTGCATTTCTCCAGGTATTGCTCAATGTGCTCAGAGGAAGATCTATTATTGGAGTCCCCTTATATTCAATTGTCAATCTTTTTCCGCTAACATTACCCAGGACTTGATAGGAAATCGAGTATTTCTCTGCTATTTGCTCTAAAACACTCAGTTTATCTTTACTTATAGAGACCACTATCCTCGAAGGCGTTTCGGCAAACAAAACCTCATCTAACCTTATGTCTCTTTCTTTTAAACCATCCAATTTTATCACTGCTCCCAACATTCGCTCTGCCTTACTAATACAGGACTCAGCAAGAGTTATTGCCAGCCCCCCCTCTGAGCAATCATGGGCAGAATTAATAATCTTTGATTTAATTGCTTCAAGACATGCCTCCTGAACTGCCTTTTCCTCTTCTATATCTATCTGAGGGTTGCCTTTCTTTTGCTTGTGAATTAGATATAGATATTCGCTACCCGAAAGGTCAGGTTTATTCTCACCCAAAAGAACTATTAAATCACCAACATTCTTAAATTCTTGGGTGACATATCTATCAGCATCCTCTATTAGCCCGACCATACCCACCATCGGGGTTGGATCTATTGCTCCTTTGGGATTTTCATTATAGAAACTTACATTCCCGCTAACAACCGGTGTGTTTAGGGCTTTGCAAGCGGCAGAAAGTCCCTCTACGCATTTTTCAAACTGCCAGTAGTTTTCTGGCTTCATTGGATTTCCAAAGTTTAAGCCGTCTGTAATTGCTAAGGGTTTTCCCCCGGCACAAACTATATTTCTTGCCGCCTCGGCTACGGCAAGCATTGCACCACTCTGAGGATTTAGATAGCAATACCGGCCGTTGCAATCTACGCTTATTGCCAAGGCTTTGTTGGTACCTTTGATTCTGATTATAGCTGCATCTGAACCGGCATTTACTACGACTTCCTCTTTGTTCAGAAAGGTAAATTTTTTATATGCTGATTCTTTGCTGGCAATTGTAGGAGAGTCAAGCAATTGCAATAAAACTTTATTGAAATCCTGAGGTTCTCTCACGGACTCGCGAACCAATTTCTGTGCCTCCTTTAAGTAAGCAGGTTCTTTTATTTCTCTTTGATAAAGCGGCGCCTTTTTGGTAAGTGCTTCAGCGGGAATCTCGCAAACCAGAGCGCCATTCTCTTTAACCCGCATTATTTTATCGTCGGTTACTCTCCCAATCTTTGCTGCATTAATATTCCACTTCTTTAATACATCCAACGCCTCTTTTTCTTTATCCTCTTTTAAAATAACAAGCATTCTCTCCTGGGACTCAGATAAGAGAATTTCATAAGCGTTCATTCCCTTTTCTCTCTGGGGAACTAAAGCCACATCTATTTCAATACCTGTGCCGGCTCTGGTGGCTGTCTCGGAGGAGGAGCAGGTAAGTCCGGCTGCACCCATATCTTGCATTCCCACAACAAAACCTTTCTCTATTAATTCTAAACACACTTCTCTTAAACGTCTTCCGAGCTTAGGATCACCAATAGCAACAGCGCTTTTCCTGCCTCGAGATTCTTGGCTTATTTCTTGGGAGGCGAAGCTTGCTCCCCCGATACCATCTCTGCCTGTTTGGCCTCCTATGTAATATACCGGATTCCCTTTTCCATATGCGCCGCCTCTTACAATATTTTTCTCTCGAACAATGCCAACAACAAGCGCATTAACTAAGGGATTGCCTTCATAGCTCTCATCAAAATAGGTATCACCACCTACCACACTGACCTCGGCAATATTGGCGTAATGAGCCAAGCCTCTGGTAACCTCTTTAAACAAAAATTTAACCCTTTGTTTATCTAAACTGCCAAATCTCAATGCCCCAAGGGCGGCGATAGGCCTGGCTCCGGTTGTAAATATATCTCGCAAGCAGCCACCAATGCCAGTTGCCGCGGCTTCAAAGGGCTCCACAGCCGAAGGGTGATTATGCGACTCAATCTTAAAGGCAACTCCGAGGCCCTCTCCGATATCAACGATTCCCGAATTCTCCTCACCGGCGCCAACAATTACCTGCTTGCCTTTGGTAGGAAACAAACTAAAGAGCCTCCGTGAATTCTTATAACTGCAGTGCTCCGACCACATTGCCGAAAAGACACTAAGTTCTGTAAAATTTGGAACCCTACCTAACAGCTCCTTGATTTTAATAAATTCTTCTTTACTCAGGCCCAAATCCTCAGCTGTTTGCTCGTTAACCTCTTTTCTCATCTTCTCCCCCATTGAATCCTGTTCCACACCCTCTCATAAGAATAATAAAGAATTATTAGGAAAATCTGGAGAACAACAGTAATTGAAATTGTCTTTTTGACATTTTTGGTGATAAACCAGATTAAGGTACTGGTTCCGGCTATTGATAAAATCCGATAACCCAGGGCTTTTACCAATGACCTTGCCCGAGATTCCCGAAAAGTCAAATTTTTAGAATCTCGTTCTTGCTTCATTGCTTTACTCGCCTTCGTTTTCCCAAGAGGACAATGTCACGCAAGCCTTCCTTGCTCTTGGCAGCCAGCCATTTCTTTTCAAAATGCGGGTCCTGGACAATCTGAGCAATTGCGGAAAGGGCGCGCAGATGAAAGTTTCGCTCATCCCGGCTACCGATAAGCACAAAAACAGTGTGTACTTCTGGCACCTCTTTAGAGAAGAGAATCCCTTTTTGAGAGCGAGCGAGAAGGATATCAAAGGTCCCTTTCCCTTCAATAATTATATGTGGTATTGCCAGATTAGGGCTGATTACCGTAGAGCTCTCCTTTTCTCTTTCAATAAGCTTTCTTAAAATAACCTCGGCGGAAACCTTGATTTTTTTGGACATCGCTTCAGCGGCCAAACGGAAGAATTCTTCTGCCTCTATAGCCCGGTCTATATCCATAACAATACTCTTTTCAATTATTCTATCAAAGCGGTCTTCAATAATATCATCGCGTTCCCTTATAATTTCCTTCAACTCTGTCTCCAGTGAACGAGTAGTGAGTTCTTTTGCCGTAATTCGCTCAATAAGATGAAGCAAGGCATATTCTTTCTTCATTCTGATTCGTCCATAGAACCAATAACCAGAAAGCGCTCCGATAATAAGCAGGCCAGCTGTAAGCAGAGCTTCTCTGCCCATTTCCAAGAGCAGAAGGAGAAGACCGATAATTCCGATAATCTGTGGCCAGGGATAGAGAGGAGCGTGGAAACAGGGTTGGTAATTTTGCACACGGCTCTCTCTGAGAATAATAACCGAGAGACAGGAGAATATATAAGTAAGAATAAGAACCGTAGAAGCGGCTTTTATCAGAACATCCAATTTCAGCAGCAGAGCAAGAATCATAAATGCCCCGGTAAATAAAATAGCAATATGCGGGGTTTTGAATCTCCGGCTAATTCTGCTCAAAAACTCGGGTAGCAGACCGTCGCGGCTCAAAGCCAGGGGGTATCTGGAGGCAGACATAATCCCGGCGTTGGCAGTGGAAACAAATGCCAGAATAGCGGCAATACTCAGGGCAATCCTGCCCCCCTTGCCCATAACCACACCTGCGCCATCAGAAATAGGAATAAGAGAATTGTCAAGCTGTGCAGAGCCAAGCACACCGGTAGTTACAAAGACAACCAGGATGTAAAAGATGCTTACTATCAAAAGCGAGAGAATCATCCCCAAGGGTATGATTCGGCCGGGATTTTTCACCTCTTCGGCAATGCTGGCAATCTTTAGCAAACCTCCATAAGAAATAAAGACAAAACCAGCAGTAGAGAAAATCGCCGCTAAGCCTTTGGAAGCAAAGGGTTCAAAGTGGTGGACATTGATTGCTGCGAGACCACGAATTAAGTAAATAAGCAAAATAGTCAGTAAGCCAAATACCAGAATGACCTGGGTCCTGCCTGCTCCCTTTATTCCCCTGATGTTAATAAGAACGAAAACAAGACATAAAAATAAGGCAATTATGCGGATGTCAATGTTGATAATAATGCTCGTAAAAGCGGCCATCCCCACCAAGGCAAAGGCGCTCTTTAAAGAAAGGGAAAACCAGGTAAGCAATCCACTGACTGCACCGACAGCCGGGCCCATACTGCGGGTGACATAGAAATAGTCCCCCCCGGCCTTGGGCATTGCCGATACGAGTTCGGCTTGACTCAACATTCCGGTCATCGCCAAGAGTCCCGCTAAAAAATAAGAGATAACCACGGCCGGGCCAGCTTGGGCATGAGCAAGCCCGGGCAGGATAAAAAGCCCTGAACTAATCATCGCCCCCGCGGCAAGGCAAAAGACATCAAGCAAATTAAGCTCTTTCCTTAATTTCATCTCTTATAAGGTCGCTGAAAAATACTTCAGCGACCTTAATTAGAGATTGCTGGATCTTCAGCAATCTCTATATATACTCTATTGTGCTCGGTGGTTTAGGGGTTAAATCATAGAGAATTTTCACTACAGAAGGTATATTTTTTGTAATCTCCTTTTGGAGCTTATTTAAAATAGAATAAGGGATTTGGGTTGGTTTTGCTTTTAGAGCCTTTTCTGACTCAACGCTGCGGATAACAATAATATTTCCGAATAGACGCTTGCCTTTGGATATCCCGGTTGCCTTATCACTCAGTAAGACCGCAAACGCCTGAAATGGTCTTAGGGGTTTAAGATGTTTCTCTACAATCTGAGTTGCCTCTCGGACGATCTTTACTCGCTGAGGAGTGACTTCGCCGACAACCCGGCAGAGCAATCCTGGTCCGGGAAAAGGCATCCGTTTATAAATCTGGGCTGGCAAGCCCAATGCCTTAGCTACCAAACGCACTTCAGGTTTGTAAATTGTCTTTAAAGGCTCAATTATCTCCAATCCATATTTAGCGGGATCAATTTTAATCTGGCTAAGAACATTGTGTTGAGTTTTTATTTTCTTTTTTGTCTCTACAATATCGGCGGCAATCGTTCCTTGAATCAGAAACTTCGCTTTCCACTCCTTAATCGCTCTGCCCAAAACCTTATAAAATATATCTCGAAATGCCTTTCGTTTTTCTTCAGGGTCAATGAGTCCTTTAAGCGAACTGAAAAATTCTCTTTGCTTATTTAGAATAATTAGATTTATTCCCTTCTTCTTGAGTAGAGCTTTGACTGATTTCCCTTCGTCCTGACGCATCAAGCCATCCTCAATAAAAACAACCTTGAGTTTATTGCCTAATACTCTATGGGCAAGCACCGCGCAAGCAGTTGAATCAACTCCTCCGGATGTAGCCACAATCGCTCTCTCTCCTCCAACTTTTTTTCTCAACTTTCCACTCTCTCTTTCTATAAATTTTTTGACATCAAAATTCACTGGAACCTCCTATGATAATCCTGAATAGATTTTGGTGAACTTTTAGTTTTGGTTACAGATTCAATACCTTCAATACTTGCCTTGGCTGCCGCCAACGAAGTGATGTAGGGAATCTTGTGCTGTATCGCCATTATCCGAATATAGCTATCATCATATTTACTCTCCCGCCCCACAGGGGTGTTAATAACAAGATGGAGCTCTTTATTCTTGATGGCGTCAGCGATATTTGGCCTTCCCTCATGCAATTTCTTTATCATTGTATTTGCTATTCCCTTCTTGCTTAAGAAGCGGCTGGTGCCTTGAGTAGCATAAATATTAAAACCGAGTTTTTTAATCCCCTGGGCAATAGGAACTAAATATGCTTTATCTTTATCGGCTACAGTGAGTAGAACATTTCCTTTTAAAGGAAGTTTAGTACCTGCAGCTTCCTCTGCTTTATAGAAAGCCAAACCAAAGGTATCAGCAATCCCCAGAACCTCGCCTGTAGCTCGCATTTCCGGACCTAAGAGAGGGTCTACCTCGGGAAACATATTAAACGGAAAGACTGCTTCTTTAACCCCTACATAAGAAAGTTGGCGGGTTTTTAGTTCAGGAAAATCTTTGAGCTTTTTGCCCAGCATTAACTTCGTAGCTATTTGGGCTATGGGAATCCCGCTAATCTTAGAAACTAAAGGAACTGTTCTGGAAGCCCTGGGATTTGCTTCAAGGATATATACCCTATCATCACAGATAGCATATTGAATATTCATAAGCCCGATAACCTTTAACTCTTTAGCAATTGCTGCTGTCCATTTCTCTATTGTCTTTAAATGCTCCTCTCTAATAGTCCTGGTAGGAATCACACAGGCGGAATCTCCTGAATGGACCCCGGCCAGTTCAATGTGTTCCATAACACCAGCCACAAATGTCTCTTCACTATCAGAAAGAGCATCTACCTCTAATTCCAAAGCCTGCTCGAGAAATCTGTCAATAAGCATAGGGTGTTCGGGAGAGACCTGAATTGCCTCCTCGGCATAATTTCGGAGCATTGTTTCATTATAGACAATCTGCATCCCCCGGCCACCCAAGACATAAGATGGCCGCACGATGAGCGGGTAACCTATTTTCTTAGCAATGCTAAGAGCCTCATTCAATGAGCGGGCGGTATCGCTCTCTGGTTGGGAGATACTTAAACTAATCATCTTCTCGCGAAAACGTTCTCTATCCTCTGCTAAATGGATACTCTCAGGTGTAGTGCCCAGAATCTTTACTCCATTATCCTTTAGTTCCTTAGCAATATTCAAGGGCGTCTGCCCGCCAAATTGGACGATAACCCCTTCCGGTTTCTCCCTTTCATAGATTGCCAAGACATCCTCAACTGTCAGCGGCTCAAAATAGAGTCTATCCGAAGTATCGTAATCAGTGGATACGGTCTCGGGATTGCAGTTGACCATAATTGACTCAAAACCTTCATCGCGCAGGGCAAAAGCGGCGTGCACACAGGTATAATCAAACTCAATCCCCTGCCCGATTCTATTCGGTCCCCCTCCCAATATCATCACTTTCTTTTTAGCCTCTGGTTTTTGTTTTTGACTGGTGACTGGTTTCGCCTGAGGCGAACCCGCCAATCTTTGTGGCGGGGACTGGAAACTGGTGCCCTTATTGTAAGTAGAATAATAATAAGCGGCATTTTGGACACCACTAACTGGAACCGCCTCAAAGTTGGCTTCTTTACCAATCGCCCTCCTCTTTTGCCTAACCTCTCGCTCCTTTACTTTAAAAAGACCGGCTAAATACCTGTCAGAAAAACCCCATTCCTTTGCCTTTGCTAATTTCTCATCAGGAAGATTTGTCCAGGAATATTTAAGGAGCTCCTTCTCAAAGTCAAGAAGTTGCTTTATTTCTTGAATAAACCAGCGGCCGAGATGAGTGACTTGATGAAGTTCTTCAATACTCATACCTTTACGCAATGCTTCATAGATAAGAAATAGACGCTCGCTTGAAGGTTGCGATAGTTTCTCCTTCAGAGTTTCACGCGAAAGCCTCTTAAAGTTTGTTTCTCCCAAACCGTATCTTTTTATCTCCAGGGAGCGAATAGATTTTTGAAATGCCTCTTTAAAGGTTTTACCGATGCTCATCACCTCGCCTACTGCCTTCATCTGCGTTCCCAAGATGTCTCTCGCGCGAGGAAATTTCTCAAATGCCCAGCGAGCAAATTTAATCACTACATATTTCCCGGTGGGTTCATATTTCTCCAGAGACCCCTTTTTCCAATAGGGAATCTCATCCAGTGTTATGCCCACAGCAAGTTTTGTGGAGATACGGGCGATGGGAAAACCGGTTGCCTTAGAGGCAAGTGCCGAAGAACGAGAAGTGCGGGGATTTATTTCTATTACTACCAAGCGGTCATCTTTTGGACTATGAGCAAACTGAATATTTGTTCCTCCCACGACCCCAATCGCATCTACAATCTTATAAGAGAGTTCTTGCATCCGTTTTTGCAACCGCTCGGAAACAGTAAGCATTGGTGCAGAGCAAAAACTATCTCCGGTGTGGATGCCCATTGGGTCAATATTCTCAATAAAACAAACAGTAATTTTTTGATTTTTCTGGTCGCGGACAACCTCAAGCTCTAATTCTTCCCATCCTAAGACCGATTCCTCAACAAGCACTTGATGCACTAAACTGGCGGCAAGCCCGCGAGCAACAATAGTCCTCAACTCCTCTACATTGTAGGCAATTCCCCCTCCGGTTCCGCCCAAGGTATAAGCAGGACGAAGTACCACCGGATAGCCAAGTTTTTCGGCTATCTTTTCAGCCTCCTCAAGGGAAGATGATGGCTCGGATTCGGGAATGGCTATCCCCAATTTCTTCATTGTCTCCTTAAAGGCAGTGCGGTCTTCCCCGCGTTCAATAGCTTCGGTGCTCACACCAATGACCTCAACATTATATTTGTTTAATACCCCTGATTTATAGAGCGCCGAGGTAAGGTTAAGGCCGGTCTGACCTCCTAAGTTAGGAAGGAGAGCATCGGGTTTTTCTTTCTTGATAATCTCCTCTAAACTTTCTGTAGTCAGCGGTTCAATATATGTTTCATCAGCCATTATCGGGTCGGTCATTATTGTAGCTGGGTTAGAATTAATTAGAACTACCTCATATCCTTCTTCTTTTAATGCCTTACACGCCTGGGTGCCCGAGTAGTCAAATTCACAGGCCTGGCCGATAATGATTGGACCTGAACCGATAATTAAGATTTTATGGATGTCCGTGCGTTTGGGCATAGTTTAAAGAAGGACTTTCTTTTTTTTGCAATTTAACTGCAAATTCTTTGAAATTATCAAACCAATATTTTCTATAATTGTCTGGAACTTCCAAGCTTTTATCTTGCTTTTCCTCTTTCAGCGTTTTGATTATTTCCTTTAAGTTTTCGGCGTTGGTGCCAAAAACAAACAAGCTCTCAATCGGTAGAATTAGAAAACCGACCAAAGTCAAAAACCCTGCCATTTAGGGGCAAGTTTTCAAAAGAAATATCGTCTATGATATTTCGTAGGGTAAAGTTTAGACATGAGATTAAATTGCTAACCAGAGTTTAAACGGTAATCTGATAATTTTGTCGTTTACCAGTTCCGGGGTACCTTTTTTATAACTAATTACAATTGCATAATTGTAACCGCCGATGATTTTACCTGTGTTTTCTATCTGTTTTACCCCGTTACTTTCTTTTCCAAACCCGACCTCTATAATGATTTTTTTATCCTTCCCAATTCGTAAAACAAAGTCAGCACCGCCAGATGAAGAATCGTACATCACTTCAAAGTCTCCGTAATTTTTTGCTTTTTTCCAAAAATCCTTGCTGAAAAGTAATGCTAAATAATCTTCGAGAATTTTCCCTTTAACCTCAGGTGGTATAATACCGTTCAAAATACTTATCCTTAAAGAAGGCGAGATAAACAAAAATTTTATCGGTTTTCTCACTTTTGCAAATTTCTGGCCGTAACTTTTTACCTCAACCAAAATTCCAGCCTGAATCAATGCATCAAGAACTCCCCGCACCGGCCTGTAATCTAACTTTAATGCATTGCACAACTTATCAATGTCCGTACTGTCAGAACTCGCAATTAAATAAAGCAAATCCTTTATTTTGGAAATCGTCTGCGAACTAAATCTTCTCATTTCAAGCAGATCTTTAGTTATCAGCTTATCAATTACGCCAGAGACTAATTCAAAGACGATTGATTTTTTATTCTTTAATCTCAGAATAAAAGGAAATCCACCAAAATATAAAAAATCTTCCTCTGCATTAGGCGACAATTTGCTGAAATATTTGGAAATTTCATTTTGTCTATTTTTATAAAATTGAAATAATTCTTTAGCGTCTTTGCTGGCCAAAATTGCCCCAACGATATCATCTGACAATCCTCTTTGCGGATAAATATTGTCTTTCAATATTTCATATTCGTTAAACTTAAGGGGATATAATTCTTCCAAAAGGGCTCTCCTTGATAAATCTGGATTTAATTTTATTTTTAACGCTGAAGAGCCGGTGGCAATAACCAGAATATTCTTATGGCTTTTCGTTGTGTCAAAAAGATTTTTAAAAAACAGCCCCCATCTCTCGTCATAGTGGACTTCATCCAATAGAATTAATAACTTTTTCTTCAAATCAACAAATCTAATATTATTTATCTCTTGGTAATAATTGAAAAATTCGTGTAGGCTTATGCCTTCGCCAGAAAGCCTGCTGACATCTAAATAAAATACTTCATAATCTTGCGCAAGGACATTTCCGAAATTCGATTTTCTGGAAGGTGAAATAAATTTAGGCGCATAATAAAGTTGTGCCAAAAGTGTGGTTTTGCCAACGCCCCTTATGCCGGAAAGAAGGTTTATTTTTTCTACCTCCTCTAACCTATTGCCGGCAAATTTCTCCAAAAGAGCAAGATAATAAGAAAAAATGTGCCTTGTGGGATTAGGTTTGCCATCTTCATCGTAGATATAGCCGGAAAACAATCTGTCTAACTCCGAGGTCCAGAGCCTATAAAAACTCTCTATTTTTTCTCTGTTATCTTCCATATTTCAATTGTATCGCAATCCAATCAAAATGTCAAGTTCAATTGTATCGCAATCCAATCAAAAGTCACCCCGGGAGATAATTCTTTAACCGGTTTTTGACAAATCTTCTACCCCAAGCTGTTTTTAAATATTTTTTCTTTTCCTGGCATCGCGTTCATTTAAACAAAATTCGTAAATTAAACCAAAAGGTCTTCTATTTCTTGTAGCAGCGCTCACGCCTTCATTATGTTCCTTCAACCTTCTTTTTAATTAAAAGAATATAGCTTGTCAAAAAGTTCGTCTCTAAATTTCGGGTGGCTTTTTAGAGCCGCTTCAATATCTTTTTTGAGAATATCCTCAATTTTGCGGTAGTAATTTGATTTAATTCTCATCAAATTAACAAAACCGCCTTCGCCTTCAATCTTGGCGCCGATAAATACATCTTGCAGTGCTTTATAAAATTTTTGTTCTTTGGTCATGTCAACCTCTGTAGTCAAATTCACAGGCCTGGCCGATAATGATTGGACCTGAACCGATAATTAAGATTTTATGGATGTCCGTGCGTTTGGGCATAACTACCTTTTTGGAAATACAGGAATTGCTCGACTTTTGTGGCGGGAACCTTCCATCATCTTTATTACTTTATTTAATTTGGACTTATCAATATCTCCGGTATTTCGCCTTTCGATTGCTCTTATTATCTCGTCAAGTTCAGAATAAGACATACCTATTTCGTCTTCGTCAAACTGCCCCGACCAAAGACCGGCACTGGGCTTTCTTAAAATTATCTCTTTGGGAATTCCCAACTCCTTAGCCAACTCTCTCACCTCTGTTTTATAAAACTCTGCCAGGGGCAATAAATCCACCCCTCCATCGCCATATTTGGTATAATACCCTATAGTTATCTCACTTTTATTACTTGTCCCGACAACCAAGTAGTTGTAGATATTGGCAAAATAATACAAGATAAGCATCCTTAATCTCGGCTTTAGATTTGCTTTGGCTATTTTATTCTCTGTTAGGGGTAGGGTTTCCAATAATGATTCATAGGGTTTGTCCAAAATTATTTTTTTAGCCGTGAGATCTAATCTATCAGCTAACTTAACGGCAAACTCTACATCAGCAGAGGATTCTTTGCAGGGCATTATTAGCCCCAGAGAGTTATCCGGAAAAGCCCTTTTTGCCAGAGCGGCCAGGCAGGCCGAATCCACTCCCCCGCTCAGACCAAAAACTATTCCCTTCTTTCCGGCTCTGCGAACCTCCTCTTTCAACCAAACCACAATTTCATCTATTATGGAATCCATTTTTAATAAACCTACAATTTAAGCAAATCTCAGATTCCCTTAGAGACTGATTAGACAATGTTTTATTTTAATCCTTTAGAATTTTCTCTGCCTCCTCACGATAGGCATCCATCACATAGGGAATACCCGAAATCTTTGCCGCTTCTTCAGTGAGAGCCATAAGGTCACTGCGAGAAATCGTACTCAGTCGGAAGTTTCTACTGCCAGCCATAAGTTGCTGCAAACCAACCCTAATCTTTTGGGCAAAGCTATAGATGCCAATAGCCCCTAAAGGAATATTTTCCATCTCCTTACCATACTTTTCGGCTAATTCCTCATAGCAAACAAAAATCTCTTTTGGGCTCGTGCCATAGGCAGAAACGGTTCTTGGTAGTTTATTCTCCTTGAGCCACTTGCCAATATTCTTGCCAACCATCCCCGGAATCATCAAGGCTCTCCCCATACAAACCGCTTTCACATAGGGAGCGCCCATTGCCAGGACTTTAAAGATATGGTCCTCGCTGGAAAAACCGCCAGCAATAGCAATATCGGGAACCCGCACTCCCTTCTTAGATAATTTTTCACAGAATTCGTAGGTAAGGGACTGCAAATAAAAGGTAGGAATTCCCCATTCCTCCATCATCCGCCAGGGGCTCATCCCGGTACCCCCGGGAGCACCATCTATAGTAAGCAAATCTATTTTGCCTAAAGAGGCATATTTTATAGCCATAGCCAACTCGCGCATAGAATAAGCACCGGTCTTTAAGGTAATCCGTTTAAAGCCCAAATCTCTTAAACGTTGGACTTCGGCCAAAAATGACTCTTCAGAGACAAATCCTAAACGCGAGTGTCTTTCGAACTCCTTAATCGCTCCGGCTCTAAATGCCTCCTGATTTGCCTTAAGTGAAGGGTCAGGAGTTACAATATAACCCCTTTTTTGCAGTTCAAGTGCTCTTTCTAAACTCTTTACCTTAATCTCTCCCCCGATACATTTTGCTCCCTGTCCCCATTTCAGTTCAATTGTTTTTAGATTGTGTTTCTTGCGGACATATTCAGCAACGCCGAGACGGGTATCTTCCACATTGAGTTGAACCAGAATCTCGCCATAGCCCTCGTGATATCTTTTATATATTTCAATGCGTCTGTCCATATCCGGTGCTTCCTCAACCTTACCCTCCTTATTCAACTTCAGCTTGGGGTCTATACCACAAACATTCTCTCCGCAAACAAGGGTAATTCCCGAAATAGCCGCTCCAATAGCAAAATGCTCCCAATTTTTGCGGGCAATTTCAGTCGAGCCCAATGCCCCGGTAAAGATAGGAACCTTCATCTTTACTTTAATATCCCAACCATATTCGGTTTCGGTATTAACATCGGAAAACTTTGTTGTATCTGGACTGGCCTCTACACCCTCGGGAAGCCCTTTTGCCCCCTGAGCATAACCCTGAATATTCAGATGCGAATAGTCAACCGGATAATCTTTGTCTCCCCCAGCAGTTACCTCACCAAAGGGCCCGGGATAAATAACCTCCCGACTTCTAAAAGAGGCTTTAAATACCTCACAATTCCCTGTGCATCCGTCAACACACCTTGAGCAAAGCCCTGAACCGGGAACCACGCTTCTTGAACGATTAAATGTCTGCGTTGCCTCATCGGCATTTGGTCTCTGTAGATTCATTTTATCCCTCTAATTAAATGATTACAGCGATTTATGGCGATTACGAAGATACTCTTCATTGCTGTAATCCTGCCTTCATCGTTGTAATCACCTTCTCAAAAACAAAAAGGCGCCTTTTTCCGGACACCTTCAGAAAACTTTATGGGTTAACAAGTCAACAATGAAGGTATTCACTAATCAATTTCTTGATTTCCTCTTTCTTGCCATATAATCTTTCGCTCAAATCTTTATCATTGTAACTCTTGAGTTTTTTTGCTATTCCATCAATTGTTACTGAGGAAAAAACGCCATCCTTCTGGTATATTTCGCGGTCTTTCAAAAGGGCTTCCGCTGATTCAAAACAGGACCTTGGTAATTGAGGCAATCTCTCTTGAATTTGTTTATGCTCATCTGAGAAAATATTCACATCCACATAAAACTTTTTCGCCAATTCCAAAGCTCCTTTCATTTCTAATCCATATCGAGCCGCTACTGCTAAACCGGCCAGTAAAAGATAGATGTTAGCTGAACCATCTGGAGAGCGAAATTCTACCGTTTGTTTATTGATAGATTCGGAAAATTTCTCCCGTTCTTGCGGATTGGCATCGGCAATCATATTCTTCGCTGATAACCATCCTAAGGGAACTCTTACTAATACAGAACGATTTCTATCGCCCCAGCATATATTTGTTGGTGCTTCCTGATGAGGAACCAATCTTAGATAAGAAGTAGGAACAGTATTACCAAAAGCAGTCAAGGAAGGAGCCAGTTTTAAATAACCAGCTATAACCTTTTTGGCGATATCGCTCAATTTCTCTCCATCTATCATCATATTCCTACCATCTTTAACTAATCTTGTATGAATATGAAGGCCACTGCCGGCATGTCCAACCATAATCTTGGGAGCAAAGCTGAGCATTACCCCATACTTGCATCCAATCATTCTTAACATCCATTTAGCAATGGCAATTTGATCAGCCGCATCCTCTATAGGCACAGGGGAAAATTCAATCTCATGCTGCTCCATTTCCTGACCTTCCGTAGAAATACTGCCTACCTCAGAGTGTGCATATTTTATCTCTCCTCCGGCTTGGGCAATAGCCTGCATCGCCTCGCATCTTAAACTCTCCCATTTAGAAAATGGAAATGATTCTTGATAACCCTTCTGAGCCATACTTGGATAAGCATAGTTAGCGGATAGAAAAAAATCTCTTTTATCATAAAAAATATAATATTCTAATTCTCCCATAGCCTCCAGGGTTAAGCCAGTAGTGCTCTTGAATACCTGGTGTGCCTTTTTAAGAATATTTTCCGGGGAGCTGGCGAGCGGAGTTCCTTTCGCTGTGTAGTAAGAGCAAAGTATATCTACTGTGGGAATAGGCGCAAACGGATTTACATAAGCAGTTTTATATCGAGGGATAACATAGAGATCGCTCGATGCTGAGTCAATATAAGAAAACAAACTCGAACCATCTACTCTTTCTCCTGTTGATAGAAGTTGGTCCAATTGCTCTTTGCTGGTAATTACAAAGTTGAGGGTTTTTAATCTGCCATCCCCGCCCAGATAACGAAAGTTGAGCATCTCAATTTTATTTTCTTCTATGAATTTAATTAAATCTCTCTTAGTAAACTCCTCTGATGGCTTTCGCAAATACTGAACTATTTTGTTAGGGTTCATGGCCATTCTTCTTTGTTCCATAATTTACTCTCCTTTCCTTTCTCGCGAAGCGAGAGCCGAAGCCCTGAAACTTCGGGGCTGAGGATAAAAGCATAGTTAGCAGAAATTAGTTTTCAGATGTTCAAGATAACCATAGATAAAAGGTCTTTTCAACTAACATCCCGGCATATCGTCGGCACGAGTTTCATTTACATTTTACCAAAATTTCCTCAAATATGTCAAATTTTCAAAAATCTTTTTTCTCATCTCATCTGCCAAGATAATTGCTTTTGGTCACCTCACACATACTCTTGCATAGTTTTATTATACTCTATTTTTGCGAGTGAGCAAGAGAAAAATAAAAGAAGCTCTAAAATTGTCCCAAATAGCTGGCTTGAATAAAAAACCCTTTAGCAAATGCCAAAGGGCTTTTTACATAGAAATCGTCACAAAATTCCTGAAATATTACTATTCCTCTAAATGATGCCTTATATCTTTCCCATGAATA
>JAGGUG010000001.1 GCA_021158625.1 Candidatus Omnitrophota bacterium
CTCTTACTCAATTTCAGAAGGCAAAGAGAATCGGTTTTTATGCCTCTAAGGAAGAGGAGGTAGATACCTGGGGAATAATGCGGGAGGTATTAATTGCTAAAAAGATTGCTTTGCCTTCTGTTAGGAAGAAGGAATTAATTTTCTCTTATGTGCGAAATTTAGACGAGTTAAAAAAAGGGCTCTATGGAATCTATGAGCCGAAAAATCCCTTAAATGTTGCAAAGTTAGATGAATTAGATTTGATTATTGTCCCGGGAGTTGCCTTTGACCTTTTGAATAATCGCCTTGGCCGAGGGATAGGTTATTATGACCACTTGTTAAAAAAAGCGGATTCGATTTTCAAATTAGGATTAGGATTTGATTTTCAGCTTGTAGAGAGACTACCGGTAGACAGCAACGATGTTGCGATGGATAAGGTAATTACGAATAAGTAGCGAGTAGCAAAGTATAAATAGGGGCAACTTCCCCACTTCGCCGAAGCGAAAGCGAGGCGAGTCTATCAGGTATCATTAGGAACAGTTTCTCTATCGTTCCTATAAGGAAACCGCCCTTATAAGGAATGAGTAGAGAGTAGAGAGAAAGAAATAAAATCGTCAATCGTTGAAGGGTTGCGTAGCTCGAATCGTCCAAGGTTAAACGGTTGCGTTTATTACTTTTAACGATAAACGGTAACCATTTCCAGCTACGCAACCGCAACCGTAAGACGAGGTGCTGAATTTGGTAGTTAATTCTCGCTACTTGCTACTCTCTACTCGCTACTTCCGAGTGAAACGAGGAGAATAATGAACAACATAATAATCTTAAGTGCAATTTTAGCAATTTTTCTCTCTTTTCTTTGGGGTTATTTAACAAGGAAATTCATCAGTGAAAGAAAGATTAAGCGTGCCGAGCTGAGAGTTAGAGAGATGCTTGAGCAGGCTCAAAAACAGATTGAAGCAAAAAAACAGAAGATAAAATTAGAGGCAAAAGAGCGGATGTATAAACTGCGCTCTCAATTTGAACGGGAAACAAAGGAACGCCGCTATGAGCTGTTAAATTTAGAAAAAAGATTGAACCAAAGAGAGATAAATTTGGAGAGAAAGATTGAACTCGGAGAGAGGAAAGAACGAGAGTTGCGTCAGCGCAGTGGGCAGCTCGCTTTGCAGGAAAGAAGTCTCCAGCAAAGAAAGAGAGAATTAAGTGATTTACTCGCCGAGGAAAAAGAAAGGTTGCATCAGATTTCCAATCTAAGCAAAGAAGAGGCCAAGAAGATTCTGCTCAGCCGGATGGAGAGAGATATTGAACAAGAAAAGAATGTTTTACTTAAGAGAGCGGAGGAAGAGATTAAACGGAGTAGTGAACAAAAAGCCAAAGAGATTCTAAGTCTGGCGATGCAGAAATGTGCCTCTGAGTATTCCACTGAAGCCACAGTCTCTGTGGTTAGTTTGCCTAATGATGAAATGAAAGGGAGGATAATTGGTCGCGAGGGGAGGAATATCCGCGCCCTGGAGATGGCTACAGGTATAGATGTAATTGTTGATGATACGCCCGAGGCAGTTGTCCTTTCTGGATTTGATGCTATTCGACGAGAGATAGCCCGCATTACTCTAGAAAGGTTAATTGCCGATGGGAGAATTCACCCTGCTCGCATTGAAGAAATGGTTGCTAAAGTAAAAGAGGAGATGCAGCAGACTATTTATAAACACGGAGAGGAGGCCGCTTTTGAGGTTGGGGTGCAGGGTTTGCATCCGGAGGAGATTAGGCTCTTGGGCAAATTAAGATATCGCACAAGTTTTGGCCAGAATGTTCTTCAGCATTCAGTAGAGGTTGCTCTTTTGATGGGAGCAATGGCTGCGGAGTTAAGAGAAAATGTTCACTTAGCAAAGCGCATTGGCCTGCTCCACGATATCGGCAAATCCGTGGACAGAGAAGTAGAAGGGACCCACGCTGAAATTGGGGCTAATTTAGCCAAAAGATACGGAGAAAGTCCAATTATAGTCAACGCTATTGCCGCTCATCATGAAAATGTAAAAGCAGAGAGTGTCCTCGCGGTATTGACTCAGGCAGCCGATGCCCTAAGCGCTTCTCGGCCAGGGGTGAGAAGAGAAACAGTGGAGATGTATGTGAAGCGGCTGGAGAGTTTAGAAAACATTGCCAAATCCTTTCCGGGTGTGGAAAAGAGTTATGCTATGCATGCCGGCAGAGAGGTGCGGGTTATTGTTCAATCGGACAAGATAAGTGACCTGGAGACAGTGGGCTTGGCTCACGAGATAACCAAGAAGATTGAGAGCGAACTTGCCTATCCAGGGCAGATAAAAGTGGTGGTAATCAGGGAGACGAGAGCGATTGAGTATGCGAAATAAATGAAACCCAGACTTGCGGAAGGCAGTGAACGCAAGTCTGCTGGTTCAATGCGCACAGTGACCCAGCACTAATTTTCTCAGAAAATTAGTGCTGGTTGCGTGCTTATTGAATGAAGATTCTGGCTATTGGTGATATTGTAGGAAGGCCGGGAAGGGAAGCGGTTAAGGTAATCCTTCCTAAACTAAAGCAGGAGTATTCTCTTGATTTGGTGCTTGCCAACGCCGAGAATGCGGCTGGCGGTTCGGGGATTACCCCCAAGCTTGCCGAAGAGTTATTCAATTATGGCATTGATGGACTTACCTCTGGCGACCACATCTGGAAGAGGAAGGAAATTTTTCCTTTTTTAGACACAGAGAAAAGGCTGCTTAGACCGGCTAACTATCCTCTGGAAGCCCCGGGTAGGGGAGGAGCAGTAATAGAAAAGAATGGATTAAAGATGGGGGTCATTAATTTAGCCGGCCGGATATTTATGGAAGGAATCCGTTCGCCCTTTGAGATAGCCAAGGAGGAAATTGAGAAACTCAGAGAAGAAACAAAGGTAATTATTGTTGATTTTCACGCCGAGGCAACCAGCGAGAAGGTTGCCTTGGGCTGGTATTTAGATGGGAAGGTGAGCGCGGTCTTAGGCACCCATACTCATATTCAGACTGCCGATGAAAAAATTCTTCCTCAGGGCACTGCCTATATTACTGATTTAGGAATGACCGGTCCTTACGATTCTGTCATCGGAAGGAAAAAAGAGAATGTTTTACAGAGATTTGTTGTGCAGGTGCCTACCCGCTTTGAAGTCGCCCAGGGGGATGTCCATCTTTGCGGGGCGATTTTAGAGATTGATGCCAAAAGCGGAAAGGCAGTTTCTATTGTGAGAGTGGATGAGAAACTACAAGCCTCAAGTCACAAGCAACAGGCTCCAGGCCTGAAGCCTGAAGCTTGAAGCCTGCAGCCCAAAATGTCTCTTCTTGAAAAAATCAACAATCCCCAGGACTTAAAAAAGTTAGACATGGACGAATTACCTCTTTTAGCCAAAGAGATTCGCCGAGAGATTATCGAGGTGGTTTCTAAGAATGGCGGCCACCTTGCCTCTAATTTAGGAGTTGTGGAGCTTACTATCTGTTTGCATTATTTGCTAAATTGCCCCCAAGACAAGATTCTCTGGGATGTTGGCCATCAATGTTATACCCATAAACTGCTTACCGGGAGAAGGAAGTCTTTTAAAAGTTTGCGCCAGTTAAATGGGCTGAGTGGTTTTCCTAATCCTGAAGAGAGCCCCTGCGACCCCTTTATTGTTGGGCATAGTGGTACAGCAGTTTCCCAAGCCCTCGGGATAACTGTTGGACAGGCACTTCAAAAGGAAAAGGGTAAAGTGGTGGCAGTAATCGGCGATGGTTCTCTGACATCGGGGATGGTTTTTGAGGGAATGAACAATGTTGCTCATCAGAAGAAGAACCTCGTAGTTATCTTAAACGATAATGAGATGGCTATCTCTAAAAGTGCAGGTATCCTGAGTAACTATTTAAATAGAATGATTTCTTCTTCGACCTACAATAAGGTCAAAGAGAATCTTTCTTCGCTGATAAAGAGCATTCCCAGGATAGGAACAAAGGTGCTTAATCTTGCCGAAAGGTTAGATGAGAGTTTAAAGGGGCTTTTAGTTCCGGGGGTGTTTTTTGAACAACTCGGATTTAGGTATTTTGGCCCTCTAAATGGACACAATATCCCTATGTTGTTGAAAACACTAAAGAATGTCTTTACGCTTCCTGAGCCCAGTTTGGTGCATATAATTACTAAAAAGGGAAAGGGGTACAGGTTTGCCGAGCAGTCTCCAGAGAGATTTCATAGCGCTTCCCCATTTAATATTGAAACAGGGAAATTTACCCCATTAGAGAAGTCTACCCCGTTAGAGAAATTTACGAAGCAAAATAAGAGCCACATTCGCAGCATCGAAGAGCAAGCCAGGGATTCTCTAACGGGGTTTACCCCTAAGCAGTCTCCTACTTATACAGATATTTTTGGCGAGAGTTTAGTGGAGTTAGGTCGTGAGGACGAGAATATTGTGGCGATAACCGCAGCAATGGAATTAGGTACTGGTTTGAGCAGATTTAAAAAGGAGTTTCCCGCCCGTTTTTTTGATGTAGGGATTGCTGAACAGCATGCAGTGACCTTTGCTGGTGGTCTCTGTAAGCAGGGACTAAAGCCTTTTGTAACAATCTATTCTACCTTTCTGCAACGGGCTTATGACCAGATAATTCACGATATTTGTTTGCAGAATCTTCCCGTGATTTTTATAGTGAGTAACGCCGGTATTGTCGGAGAGGATGGACCAACCCATCAAGGTGTTTTTGACTTCGCTTATTTAGGCGGGCTCCCCAATTTGAGTGTGCTTGCTCCTAAAGATGGAGAGGAACTGAAAGAGATGCTTAGATTTGCCGTTAGGCAAGAGAAAGGTCCAATAGCCATAAGATATCCCAAAACAACAGTTGGCAGTGGGGAGTTGGGCCCGAAGGACCCCGAACGGCAAGCCTACGGGGCAAGCAAGCCTACGGGGCAGGCAGTTGGCAATCAGAGACAAAAGATAGAATTGGGGAAGGCAGAGGTCATAAGAGAGGGGAAAGAGGCAATGATTATATCTATTGGAAGTATGGTTTATCCTTCTTTAAAAGCAAGCAGTATTTTAATTAAAGAGGGGATTGATTGCGGAGTAGTGAATGCTCGCTTTTTGAAGCCATTGGATGAATCTTTACTCTTGGACTTTGCTTCTCAATTAGACAGATTTATAACGGTTGAAGAGCACAGCTTACAAGGGGGGTTAGGCAGCAAGGTATTAGAGTGCTTTGCCGATAGGGATATAAAGGTTGGGATAAAAAGAATTGGTCTACCGGATAAATTTATTGAGCAGGGACGGAGAGAGGAGTTGTTATTGCGATATGGTTTGCATGCAGAAGGGATTGCTCAGGAGATTAAGAAATGGATGGGAAAATAATTCAAGCTGTAGGCTACAGGTTTCAAATTTTCTTGGTTTCGTTTATCGGTTTGGGTTTCGCCACGTATCGGTTATGTTTCTCGGTTTCGTTTTTCGTTTTAAGACGATAGACAATGACAACCTACGACAGACGATACCTAACCGCAACCGAAACCCTTAGAGGCAACCTTCTTGGAGCTTGTAGCTTGCAGCCTTTGTAAATGACTGATAATGTAGAGAATTGGTTAAAACTTTCTCTCTCTACTCAAATAAGAGCAGAAGGGAA
>JAGGUG010000122.1 GCA_021158625.1 Candidatus Omnitrophota bacterium
CCTAATTTTAAAAAATCTATCGCCTTGCTCAAAACCACTAAAAGATTTTCCAACTCCTGATTTACTACAATCCGCAAGGCTTGAAAAACACGGGTAGCCGGATGAATAGAGCCCCTTCGGGATCTGCTCGGGAAACCTCTCCTTGACGGAATCGCCTTTTTTATTATATCTGCCAACTGAATAGTAGTAGTAATTGCCCCTTCTTGCCTCGCTTTTATAATGCTCTCGGCAATTCGGCGGGCATAACGCTCCTGGCTATATTCTCTGAAGATTTTCTCTAACTCCTCCCCGGCTAAATTATTTACCAGATCAAAAGCGGTAATAGAGCTCTCTCTATCCATACGCATATCTAAGTAGCCGCTGGCTTTAAAACTAAATCCCCTCTGAGGATTGTCCAATTGAAAAGAGGAAAGCCCTAAATCCAAAAGTAAACCATCCACCTTTTCTATATTTAATTCTCGAAGAATGGCATCAATATTCTTAAAATTCTGATGCACCAAATTATAGTTTCCAAAACCTCTTAGCCTTTCATCGGCTAAATTAAGCGCCTCCTTGTCTCGATCGATCCCAATCAATCTTCCTTCAGGCAGAATTAACTTAGCCAGTTCATAACTATGCCCTCCTGTTCCCACAGTGCAGTCAACAATCACATCTCCTTTTTTTGGCTGCAAATATTTTATTATTTCGCTTAACATTACCGGTTTATGGCTAAGTTTCATCTATCCGCTCAGCTATCTCTTCAAACCTGGGCAAGGAATCGGCGTAAAATTTTTTCCAGTTTGCCTTTGACCAGAGCTCAATGCGGTTGGAGACTCCGATGACCACTACCTCTTTTTTTATCTGGGCATAATCCTTTAGATAAGGGGGGATTAAAACTCTTCCCTGATTATCCCAAGAAAGTTCACTCGCCCCGGAAAAATAAATGCGATTAAATTTGCGCGCCTCTTCTTTTGTAAAAGAAAGTGCCTTAAATTTTTCTTCTTGTTTTCTCCATTCCTTCTCAATAAAAAGAAAGAGGCATTTGTCTAACCCCTTGGTAATGAATATTTTGCTTATATTATTTTTTTTGAATAATCGCCGAAACTCGGCAGGGATAGTCAATCTGCCTTTTTCATCCAAGGAGTGTTTGTATTCGCCATAAAACATGTTACCGCTGATTACAGCGATTAAGAAAGATTGCAGCGATTTGCTGACGATATTTTAATCTCTGTAATCGGCATTTAATCTGTGTAATCCCACTTCATCCCACTTTCTACCATAAGTATACCACACAAAATTTTCTTGTCAAGAGGTTTCTGTAGATTGCCTCTGGCAATCTTTGATTACAGCGATACCCTTACGGGCACAAGTTAAAAAAAGATTGCACCAATTGCTTTTTGTGATATAATAAAGATTATGCTACTAAAACTAATCCGTAAAAAAACCAGAATAATAATGATATTCGCGATTGCTCTGATTATTCCGGCTTTTATTCTCTGGGGAGTGCCTAATAGAGCAAAAGGGGAAAAATATGCCGGAACGATTTCAGGTAGAAAGGTATCCTGGGCAGAGTATTATAAGAGTTTACGGGCGTGTGAACATCAGGCAATACTGACTTATACCCTTACGGGCACAGGTGGGAATAAACATCAAGAAAAGAGGAGGAATCTGAATTTAGAAAAGCAAGCCTGGCAGCGACTGCTTCTCTTAGATAAAGCAAAAAAGGAAGGGATTAAAATAGAAGACGCAGAGGTGATTGCGGCGATAAAAAAAATCCCTCTTTTTCAGGACAAAGAAGGATTTTTTAGTAAGCAAAGATATAAGCAGATTCTAAACTACTTAGGAATATCGCCGCGTGAGTTTGAAGAAGAAATAAGAGATACATTAAAAATTTCTAACTTCTCACTTCCAATCTCCGACTAGCAAACGGACCGCTCTTTCGAACCGCAGTAATAATATACTTATTTTTTTGTGGAACAACAACCTTAAAATCCCAGAATGCTTCTTTCAGAGGAAGGTTTAAATGTTGGATAATTTCTGCAGGAGTCTCTACAGCGAGATACTCTCCTTTCTCTGCGTAATACCTCTCCTCGGCTTGCTGGAGAAGGCTTAGGTTTATCTTCGCAGTTCTCTCTTTAGCTTTTTCAACACTATTCACAAAATTAGGAAAAAAAGTAACTACCACACATCCCAATATCAAAAACCAAAATGCTCTTTCTGTGCGCTTGGGCATTGTGAGAAATATCCGCCTCTTCTTTTAAACTAACTCCTGCCAGCAAAATAAGACTATCTGCCTCAGGAATAAGTGAGCAGCGGTTTCGCTCCAGTTAAATTGAGTGAAGGGTAACCTCAATCACCTAAGGGCCAACCTCTTCTGTGCGTCTGGACATAGCTTTTAAGCGTTCTACTGTTCGGCCCTAACAAAACAAGTTTTCTCAGTAGTATTCTTAAAGATGATTTCAAAAAATGTCAAAAAAGATATTCCCAGTCCCCATTTTCATTCTTTATTCCTATTTCAGCAATAGGTCTTTTAAGCAAAGCATCGGAAGCAGGCGGGGAAGCTGTTCCTAATAGGTATTTAATTCAATCCTATTTTAATGCGCCTGCCTGCCGGGTGGGCAGGGGTCTGGAATGAGTTTTCTTTGTGAGAATTAGGTAAAAGAAAATACCTAATATAGCAAAAGATATGCCCGCTCCTACAAAAACTCCTAACATTCTAATCTCCCTCTTTCAAAATAGCAGCTCCAAGAAAAGTAAAAAATACACTTAAACCAAGACCAACTAGAGAAGTTCTCCAATCTTTTTGAAGTGCAGATTGAATAAATACACCGGCTAAAAAGACAAGTGATATATTAAGAAAATGCTTTCCTATCTCTTTTCTCATTATTAAAGGTTGAATCTCAATCAGTAAACCCCTTTAGAAAGGGCGGGGCCTTAACTCCACTCTTTCTTAATAAATATCTTCTCCCCATCCACGAAGGAGCGAAGCTTTCTAACGGGGCAACCTCTTCTGTGCGCTTGGGCATTGGTTCAACCTAAGCTCTGTTTCAATATGGCTTAATACTAAAACTTGGTCTTTTGGGATTACTTCACCATCCTCGCCTCTGATTCCACATAATCTTTTAGTCACCTAAATAAAGCAAAGCTTCACTTATATCTTCCCCTTCAGTTAAAATCTGATTGAGGTTGAACCTCTATCGATTCTGAAATACTTAAGAATATCACCGCGTCAGTTTGAAGAAGAAAGCTGGGATATGCTAAAGATTTCTGAGAGAAAGTTAGAGAAAAGTAGAAATAGTTGTCTTTCTTCTTATTCTCATATTATAGAGGTGTTATTAGCCCTCAATGTGTTACTGCCGTATACCCATCATCAGGAGTATACATCTGGTCTTTATCCCAAGTTCCATCTTCTTCTAATTCTATGTAAGCACCTTTATACTTTCCTGTCCTACGAGTCGCCCTTAATGTAAATGTTTGGTCATCCCATGAAGCCTCTGTTAAGTTATAATCATAGTAAGCGTTTGAAATATCATTGGGATCAGTTATATCAAGTGCAGAAAAATCACAATCACTGCCACTTGGACAAGGGGTGCAGCTACCACCACCAACTGAACAACCCGTGCCAGGCGTATAGGCATCATTCTCGGCAAAATACCTTATTTCAGCCGCCCTTAATTGTCCAAGGTTGTCGATTGCTTCTGCCCAATGAGCTCTCTCAATGGTCTTGGTATACTGGGGAATTGCCAGAGCGGCCAATATACCAATGATGATAACCACAACCAGGAGTTCGATAAGGGTGAACCCCTTAAAAGCCCGCACAATCCATTGCTTCATTTTGTCCATTTCTCCCTCCTTTTTTCTCAACTTTTAACTTTATAACTTTCAACTTTCTTACCTCGTTTGTAACTTAGCTTTGTGTTGAGTAATATGCTCTTGAATTTTAAATATGGCAAGCATCATAAGAGCAATTAACAAAATTCCTATTAAACCGGTATAAAACGCCCCCTCCTTCACTACACTAAGCCTCACCTCCTTTCCTTACTCGCGAAGTGAGAACCGAAGCCCCGAAACTTCGGGACGCTTTTTGTTTTTTCTTCCTTTCTCGCCAAAGGCGAGAGCCTGCCTGTGCCCGTTAGGGTAAGGGAAGCGAAGGATAGTCTTTAGAATTTGCTTCTACAGAAGCCAAACGCTCCCTTATCTGCATTGCAGTCTCTAATTTATCGTCTAAATTTTCCATCTTAGAAAGTATCTCATTGCGCACAAAATCAATTTTCTCATCTACAGAATTGCTTCTCTCCTCCAAGGTCTCCATTTTAGAAAGTAACTCGTTGTAAACAGACCCAATTTTCCATCAAGTCTTTTTATCTCTGTTTGCAAACTCCGCAGTTCCGGCGCGACAATATCTTGCAATGCTTGCTTTATTTCTTCGTAAACACCCATCATCTACCTCTTCATGTCTTTCTATTTAAACACCACCTCTTCCACTCGCTTAAGCCGCTGATTTGTAAAAATTCTCTCTTGATCTAACCTTTGCAAGATAGTTATCATCTTATCTTGCCCATCAACAAGTTTGCTCACTTCATGCTTAAACTCCTCTCGGGTAACCATATTATCTAAACGCACTGTGTTCTCGGCTACTTGAGAAGCAAGTATATCAATAGATCTCTCAACTTTGTCAAGTCTGGATTCAACTTTGTCAAGTCTGGATTCAACTTTGTCGATTCTTCTGCTAAGTTTGACTTCTACTTCTCTAATTTCTTTTTTGAGCTCAGTTTCGACCTTCTTCAAATCACTCTTTGTCACTGGCTTGTTTTTATCTCTTATCTCTTTTCTGGTCCCTGGCATCTGTCCTCTCTTCTTCTTTATCCTCCGATCTTGGTCATCTTGAATATCGGCAGATACATTGAAACAATCAGCGTCCCGACTACCCCACCCATCAGCACGAGCATCATCGGCTCAAAAGCGGAGGTTAACCTATCTATAGAAGCACTAACCCGCGCTTCATAAAAATCAGAAATCTTATGAAACATCTCGCTCAATTCCCCGCTTTCTTCACCCACAGTAACCATCTGGGAAACCATGGGTGGAAATAAGCCACTTTCTTCTAAAGGTTTAGCCATTGTTTTGCCTTCCTGAACAGCCTCGCGCACCTTAATAATCGCCTCTTCAAAGAGTTTATTCCCGCTGGTTCGACTTACTATATTCAGACAGTGCAAAACCGGCACCCCACTTTTAATCAGAGTGCTCAAACCCGAAGCAAAGCGAGAAATAGCCATCTCCTGAAACAAAGAACCAACTAAAGGAAGTTTCAACTTAAAGGCATCAAACTGCCGTCTTCCTGTCCTGGTCCGGATATATTTTTTAAAGACGACAACAAAGACAATTACCCCTGCACTAGCCATTAGAAAATAATGCCGCAAGATATCGCTGGCGGTCATTACCATCTTTGTCAGCGCCGGCAATTCAATATTAAACCCTTTGAAAATATTAGCAAAGGTAGGGATAATTTTCAACAAAAAAATGGCAACTGCAAGGACAGCAACAACGGAGATAATTATCGGATAGACCATTGCCGATTTTATCTTTCGCTGTAAAGCCCCACTAGCCTCAATATAATTAGCCACCTGCTCAAGAACAGAGGCAAGCTGACCAGATGCCTCACCGGTCTCTACCAGATTAATCCAGAAGTCGGAAAATATCCTCCTATGCTTTGCCAAAGCATCGTGGAAGGTGAGCCCGCCTTCGATATCACCTTTTATTGCCTCTAAAGCATTGTAAAGCTTTTTACTTTCTACCTGTTTGCTCAGAATATCTAAACTGCGAAGTAAAGGTATACCGGCATTCAGAAGGGTGGATAGCTGTCGGCTGAATA
>JAGGUG010000050.1 GCA_021158625.1 Candidatus Omnitrophota bacterium
AAAGGCATCACTGCAAAGATCATATCGCTTGAGATATCGTTTATGAAACTCACCAGTCCTAAGAGGATGACATTGGCACCTATTCCTTGAAAAAAATTCTTTCTCATTTTTTAAGTTATCTCCTCAAGCGGCAAAACAAAAGCTTTCACGCCTTCTTTTCCTAAATTTTTTCGTAATTCTTTTATCTGCTGTTATACACTTTCATCCCAAGTTCTTTATTATATTATCTTTTCAAATCACACCTTTTATGATTAAAAGGGCTGCCACGCCTAGAAGAACTATTCCAAAAATCATTTTTATTGCTCTTGATTTTAACCTTTTAGCCATTAATCTGGAACCAGTTTGACTTCCAAGAAACACTCCAAGGACACAGAGTATCCATATTAACCAATGAGGCTTGGCAGCGGTAAGGATATGAGAGATAAAACTTGAACTTCCAGAAAATGTTACTATCATTGCTGATGTTGCTGCTGCTGTTTTGGGGTCTAATCCTGCTATGTAAAGCAATGGGACGACAAAACCGCCTCCTCCTCTTCCAATTAATCCTGCAAAAAACCCCAAGATACTTCCTGAACAAATTCCTAAGATTAATCGCTGATGTAGAGATAAACTCCCTCTTTTTGGTTTCCAGCCACTTAACATAAGAATTGCCGCTGTAGCAGTAAAGAGAGCGAATATTAAAATTACAGGCTTTGTAGGAAGTTTAATATTAGCCAGTGTTCCTAAGGGAGCAAAAATTACCATTGTAATTCCAAAGGGGATTGCTACCCGCCAGTCTATAAGTTTCTTTTTAGCATAAACAAATGCAGCGGATGAAGAGTTCACTACATTAAGAAGCATACCAAGAGGAATTGCCTCCTGTTTAAAATTCATGCCCAGCCAGAATAAAATTGGTATGTACAATTGAGACCCACCCATACCAAGCATGGAGAAGACAAAGGCAATAATAAAAAATATAGGCGGAGCAAGGAAAAGCAAATTCATTTTAGCACCTCATACTCGGAACAGGGAATACATAATAGCTTTCCCCGCTTATACCTCACATAATTTTCCGCTACCATCTCACCACAAATATCGCACCTAAGCACCTCAAAACTTGGCTTAGGTGTGGGTTTAAATTCATAAGTAAATATTTCAGATACATCTAAAAGTTCTTCATTAGGACGAGTTATAGTGTTTATAAATGGCTGCAAAATATACTCCTGAGGAACTTCTGTCGGAGGCACACCTTTTTTCCTTTCAACAAGAAACTTACCTTTGAATGCTGCCTGAATAACTTCTGGCTTTACAGATACTCTTACTGCCCTTCCGTCCTTTTTAATAGCAATAGTTACTGCCCATTTACCATAGTCAAGCTTTTTTATCAAATCTTTTCCGTAAGTGCAACCAGTTGAAAACTGCACGCCATCAACAAAACAGGCAGCAGCATGAAATACTCCAGTCTCAACTAAAGCAATTTTTGCCATATTGGGCTCTCGTTCTGCCCCCAGAACTTTCAAAGCAAGTCTTCCTGCTCTAAAGCCAAGAGGCATTGCCCCGCAGAGATGACCGTGCATAATTAATGCCGCCTCCAAAATTCTATCCCAGCCCTCGCCCAAAACTTTCGCGTTCTTTGCTATATCTTTAAAATATTCGAATCTATTCATTGTAAACACCTCCCTCTGCAATTGAAATTACTAAGAATTTTAATTTTTCTATACGCTGTCAGCTATGGGCAATAAGCCAATCTATGCTCCTTCCCACCAGCAATGACAACATTTTTTCTTCACAACTTTCCTCCTTGATAAAAATCTATAAAACTTTCTAAAGCCAGTTTTCTCTCTTTAATTCTTTTAACCCAGGCTCTAAGCAAAGTTTTACCATGGGGAGTAATTTGATAAACTCTTTTTCTTCTTGCCCCGCTTGTTTTCCATAAAGATTTGACAAAACCTTCTTTTTCTAACTTCCTTAAAGTGCGATAAACTGCGCCAATATCAATTGATTCTTCATGAAATCCTAAATCTTTTAACTTTTCTATCAACTCATACCCATAAGATGGCCCTTTACTTAAAAATAAAAGAATACTGGGCTGAATAAACCGGGAAACTCTATGCAAAGAAAAATCACAGCCTTTTTCTTTCTCATTTAGTCTATTTTTCAACTCTTTTAATTTCACCTTATCCTCCTTTACATATAAGACATATATGATTAAAACATATTATTAAAACATTGTCAAGGAAAAAATAAAAAAACTTATCTGAGCGCTGATTAAGAAACTTTTACATTCCTTCATCTTTTCACCTCCGATTAATCAAGTCGATGCGAAGATGGGTAAATGCGATAATGTGGTAATTGACAAACTATACTTACACATATTCACACATTCACGCATTCACTAAAGAACTTAATGCTTCCTTTACTTTATTTATTGCTTCTTGTGTTTTTATATTCCTTAAATCCAGGGCTATAACCTGCTCTTCAAAATTTCCTTCGGCCTCTAAAAAGCATCTTTGAACATTTTCTCTGCATCTTAGGGTCGCAGGCGCCAATTACATATTTCACAGCCGGCTTGATATAATCTTTAAAGTTTAGCAGGAGAGAAAATAGGGATATACAGAGATAGATATTAAGTTATCTCCTCAAGTGGTAGGACAAATGCTTTCACACCTTCTTTACCAAGTTTTTTACGCAATTCTTTTATTCTCTCAATAAGTTTATCCTTCTTTTCATCTTCTAAAGCAATTATCATAACAGAATTCACTGCTGGCCAGATATGAGTGCCCAAATGAGGACCACTTAATTTGCCTACTCCTTGTACTTCCTCAAATCTTGTATAACTCTGAATGCCTACTTCTTTTAAAATCTCCAATGCTTCTTCGTGAATAGCAACATTATAGCAAATAATTACCAGTTTCACCTTCTACCTCCCAACCTATTTCCACCCCGGGGGTGGAAATGTGGTTATTTGTGGAAAATTGAATATATAATGGGAACTAAAATAAGTGTTACCAAACTGGACAAAAGGAGCCCACCAATTGCCGTAATTCCAAATGCCTGCCAGATTTCTCCTCCCTGACCTCTTCCTAAAGCTAAAGGTATCATTCCAAAAATCGTGGTAAAAGAGGTCATTAAAACCGGCCTTAATCTGCGATGTCCGGCAAGTTTTATTGCTTCAAATAAATTTAATCCCCGTGCCCTTAAAATATTTGTATAATCAACTAAAACTATAGCGTTATTTACCGCAACACCTACAAGCATAATAACTGCCATAAATGCCACCATTGAAAAGTGCGTTCCCGTCAAAAGAAGCACCCAGACTACTCCTACAAAAGCAAAAGGTAAGGAAAAGAAAATGATAAAAGGGGTCTTTAAAGATTCAAATTGCCCTGCCATTACCATATAAACTAAAACCATTCCTATCAACAATAAAACACCTAAATCACCGAATGCTTTTCTTTGTTCTTCAGCCTCCCCTCCAAAATTAACTTCAATATCTCTGGGAATATTTAATCTTTTTATTGCTTTCTCAATATCTTTTTTCACATCACTCATTGCTCTTTTATAGGTATCGCAACCAACACTGATAATTCTTTCCCTGTTTTTCCTGTCAATCTGAACAGGACCTAAACCCATATTAACCTTAGCAAAGGTCTTTAATTTAACCAACTTACCGCCCATTGTAGGCACAGAAATTTCTCTAATGTCATCTAAACTATAACGTTGTTTTTCCTTTAACTGCAGAAATATATCAAAATCGTCTCCTGCTTCTCTGAATTTGGTAGCCTCATACCCGTAAAAATAGGTTCGCAAAGTAGAAGCTAAAACAGCAGTATTTACCCCTAAAAGGTTTGCTTTTTCTCTATCAATATCTATATGCAATTCTAACCGTGGTCTTTTGAATGAACTTCTTACATCTACTACCCCTGGGATTTTTCTCATCTCCTTTTCTAACTTTTCCGCATAATTTTGCAATTTATCTAATTCTGAACCTATAAACTCTACCTCAATCTTTCCCTTGCCTGCCATAAATACTTGTTTTATAGGAGTGGTCGCAATTACTTTTAAACTTTCAATACCAGGGATTTTCTCAATCTCTTTTCGCAGAACATCAGCAATCTCATAAACACTTCTTTTTCT
>JAGGUG010000093.1 GCA_021158625.1 Candidatus Omnitrophota bacterium
GAAGACGAATTTAATCTCCCTTCTGATTGGGAGATAGTAGATATAACAGATAAGTTTAAACAGTAATTATTATGCAAGCGATTAAAAAAAGCAAATTAGCAACAGCGAGTTTAATTTTAGGGATATTCTTTTTTCTACCCTTGGTTCCAATATTAGCCCTGATATTTGCTATAATTGCTTTGGTCAAGATTTCGCAGAGCAAAGAGAAAATCATCGGAGAAGGGAAGGCAATTGCCGGTTTAGTTTTGGGAGGAATCGGCACTCTGCTAACTCCGCTCACACTTACTCTTCCGATAATCTTAATAATCTCCCACTTTGCCCCTCCGCCGGAAGAAGCAACTATCCCTTTTTACTCCAAATATCTAAGTGTATATGAGTTTCATCCCCAATATATCAGACAAATTGACATATTTCAGCAAAAAGAAGAGCATTTTAAAACCCCCATCACTATTTCTTATTCTACTTATTCTTCTGCAGATATCTTCGATTTAAAGACAAGTGCGAATATTAAACTCTATGATACTAAAACACAGAAAGATAACTGCAGAAGTAAAAAATGTGAAGGGGTTGAATTCACATTGCATCTAAAGGAGAAAGATAAAACCTTGCCTTTTTGGATAAGTTTTAAGAGCAAAAGACTGCCCCAGTTATATACTGATGAACCCATCCACGAGGGTAAGAAAATCTTGTTTGGCAGCAGAAGGGAAGAGCCTATTGCTGATAAAGATATAGTCATTATAGCAATCCCTGAAAGTTCTGTAGAATTAGGTGTAAAAGGGTTTGAACCTAATAGACCCTTTCAAGAAACCCTTGATGGCTGGCGATTGTATTGCTTTGATAAAACAAAATGCACTGGTTGCTGTCTAAATTTGGAATTTACCATTCAAGGTGATAGTCCGGAGATTAATTTAGAACAGCTATGGAACAAGTTTTAACTAAAGAAATATCCTTAAGTAAAGTAATGGGTGAAGCATTCACCCAGATGAAGAAAATTCTATTTAAGCCGTTTAGATTCAGGAAATGGCTTAAATTAGGATTTATTGTTTTCATTGCCGAGATTTTTACTAAGGGACTTAGAAACAATTTTGACCTTGAAGGTTTTCTCCAAGAAGAAGGAAGGCAATTTATCCTTGCAATAATATCTTTCTGTAAAGCCCATCTGCCTTTGGTTATCGGAATTGGGATTGTTCTTGTTATTATCTCTAGCATTCTCTATTTCTTATTTCTCTATCTTTCTTCTGTATTTTCTTTTGTCTTTTTAGATGGGGTAGTGAAGAATAAAGTAGAAATTAGAAAAAGCTTTCGCGAAAACAAAGGGGGTTTTCCTATTTTCTGTTTAATATTCTCTTTGGATTTGCTTGTTTACTTTTATTTCTTTTCATCAATGGCTTGCCTATTTATTTCATAATTAAGAACAGGCTTTTTGAGCAGGGAAGTTTTCTTGCTATTTTTCTGGCCGTTAGCGGTTTAATAATTGTTAATCTGATAGTATTTTTATTAATGGCGGTTATAGTCTTTTTTGCAGAGGATTTTGTTCTCCCAATTATGTATAAACAAAATCTGCGCATTAAGCAGGGCTGGGGGGAGTTTTGGTCTATTTTGAAAAATAAGCAGAGCAATTTTTTTCTTTATCTTCTGTTGAAATTTGGATTGGCTATAGTCGGAATAATTCTTGCCGGTATTGTCTTAATTATTCCTATGATTATTTTGGGGTTAATCTTTTTTGCTCTTCTTTGGCTAACAAGAACAACTGTTAGCTCAACCGGAATGGCCTGGTTGCTCGCTCCCTTTGGAATAATAATTATAGCTTTTTCTATATTTATAGGATACGCTTCTGTTTGTTTAACCTTACCTATCCCGGTATTCTTCCGTTGTCTTTCGCTTGTATTTTTAGGCAGATGTGCCAGAGAATATCTGCTTTTAGAAAATGAAGAGATTCAAAGAATTTAGCAAAAAGGAATTCTGTATTTTCTTGAAGACGGTTATTCTTTTCGTTATTCTCTCAGCAGCCATCGTAGCATTCTCTTTTGCTGAAGAAGTTTCTTCTTTAAAGCAGGAAGAAGAGAATCTCTGGCAGAAAGCAGTCAGACACAATAATTTAGGAAATACCTATGATGAAAAGGGAGATTTTGAGAAAGCAATCGCTGAATACAAAAAGGCAATAGAGATAAACCCAAAATTAGTAATGGCTTACAGCAATCTGGGAAATGTCTATTATAAAAAGGGAGTGTTCGATAAAGCGCTTGAACTCTTTAAAAAAGCCATTGAGATTAACCCCAAAATTGCTTACTGCCATAGCAATCTGGGAAATGTCTATTATCAGAAAGGAAATTATGCTGCGGCAATTCGGGAATACAAAATCGCTTTGAGCCTTGACCCCGAACTCGCTTATGTGTATAATAATTTAGGGGATACTTACCTGCGGAAGGGGTTGGCTGATTTAGCCATTAAAAATTTCAAAAAAGCAATTGCTCTTGAGCCAAATTTTATCGTGGCCCATTTTAATCTGGCCGAGGCCTATAGAACTAAAAAGCAATTTAAACTGGCAAAAAGGGAATATCAGAAAATTTTAAAAATAAAACCGTTGCCTGATACCTACAGAAAAAAGGCAAGTGAGCTCTTAAAGGAATTAAAACATAAGGCATTCAGATAACTTACCTTCCTGTCAGCGGAATCCGTAAGTTATGAACTTATTAAAATGTCCCAGCATCCAAGTCTAAAAGCAAATACAATGCGAAGGCACCGCAGTGTGCTTAAGCGTTTAGAAAGAATTAGAATTCTGAAGGAAAGAGGTGAATGGAAAGAAGGATATTCTTTCTTTGGTCTCCCTAAGATTAAGACTCAGAAGATTAAAGTAAAGAAGGAGAAGGTAGAAAAACCGGAGGAAGAAAAGAAAGCTGCAGAAATAACAGAAGAAAAAAAAGAGGAAGTAAAAAACAAAGCCGAAGAAAAAGGGAAGAAATAGCTAATGCATATCCGAAGATTTCGGGCTCAAGATAATCAGAAAGTTAAAAGATTTATTAATTCTATTTTAAAGAAAGAGTTTCCCGGGTTAGCTTCTGTTTATTCTGAAAATGACTTAAAAGATATAAAAAGACACTATTCGGGAAAAAGAGAAGGATTTTTTGTAGCCATAGACAATGACAAAATCATAGGAACTGGGGGAATCAAAGAAGATGACAAAGTCGAAAATAAAGCTCTACTCAGGCGTATCTTTATCCATCCTAACTATCGCCGAAAAGGATATGGTTTAAAGATATTAGATAAAGCAATAGAATTTTGTAAAGCTCAGGGATATTCTACAATAATCTTTCGTTCTACAAGTAAGATGTCTGCTGCCAATAATCTTGTTCGGAAAAGAGGGTTTGTGGAAAGAGAGCACTTGTATTTTCCTCTAAATAAAAAAGAACAGGTTGAGATTATTAAGTTTGTATTGAATTTAAATGAAGCCACAATTTAGGCGACCCCGAAACTTCGGGGGAGACTAAATTGTATAGCTGAATTTAGCCCCCCATACCAATGCATTGGTGTGGGGGTTTAATGCGCACAGCGATTTACGTTCACTTTGTTCCGTAAATCGCGTGCTTATTAAAAATGAAATTCCTAATTATCGCAGTTGCTTTTTTCTGGGCATTACTTTCTTTATTGATAGGAGCTCTGTTAATGGCTATGGCCGCAGATGTAGTCAGTGCATCTCTGCTTTCTAATCTTATAATACAACTTTATCAAAGCCCTAATTTTTCTTTTGTTACTATGATATTAGGAGCACTCTTTATTTTTATCGCTTTCCTGATTGTGCATTTATTAGAGAAAACTTACCAAAAAGAAAAAGCCATTGTTCTAAATGATAAAGGTGGAAAGACTATAATGGCTGTTTCGGTAATTGAAGATTTGGTAAAGAAATCGGTGGAAAATTTATTGGACTTAAAAGAAATAAAGTCTAAAATAATGCTCAGAAAAAAAGGAATAAAAATAATATCTAAAGTTACATTATTTTCTACAGCAAATATTCCCCAGATTACTGACGAGATACAAAAGATAATAAAGGAACAAGTAGAGAAATCTTTGGCTATTAAAGAAGGCATAATTGTAGAGATTTATGTATCCAAGGTTGTAGAGAAGAGTGAAAGAGAAAAAATAAAGGAGGAAAGAGAGACAGCAAGACAAATAACAATTGGGAGGTGAAGAAAGAAGAATGAAAGTAGGGATATTGACCGGTGGAGGAGATTGCCCAGGTTTGAATGCAGTAATTAGAGCAATTACCAGAAAAGGATTGCAAGAGGGTTTTGAGATAATCGGGTTTAAGGATGGCTGGCAGGGTTTAATAGAAAATAAGTTTATTAATCTGAATTTAGAGTCGGTGTCGGGAATCTTGCCGCGGGGAGGAACAATTCTGGGAACTTCGCGGACAAATCCCTATAAAAACGAAGAGGATATAAAGAAAGTAAAAGAAGGCTTTAAAAATATTGATGCCTTAATTGCTATAGGCGGAGAAGACACCCTGGGGGTAGCATCTAAATTATTTAAACAAGGGCTAAATGTAGTGGGTGTTCCTAAAACCATTGATAACGACCTCTCCTGCACAGACTATACCTTTGGTTTTGACACAGCAATTAATATTGTTACAGAGGCAATTGACCGTTTGCACACCACCGCTGAGTCGCATCATCGAGCAATGATTATAGAAGTTATGGGCAGGCATAGTGGCTGGATTGCTATTGAAGGAGGAATAGCCGGTGGGGCTGATGTTATCTTAATTCCCGAAATTCCCTTTGATATTGAAGAGATTTGTGGATTAATAAAAAAACGGCAGAAACGAGGGAGGAATTTTAGCATTGTAGTGGTTGCGGAAGGAGCAAAACCCAAGGAAGGTGATTTTGTTCTTCAGGAGGAGAAACGGGACGCCTTTGGTCATGTACACCTGGGAGGCATTGGCAACATCCTGGCAAAAGAAATTGAAAAAAGAACAGGTTTTGAAACTCGGGTTGTGGTATTGGGGCATTTACAAAGAGGGGGAAGCCCGTCTGCCTTTGACCGCATATTAGGAACGCGCCTGGGAATAAAAGCAGTAGAATTGGTAAAAGAAAAGAGATTTGGACAGATGGCTTCTCTTCAGGGGAATAAAATTGTCTCTGTGCCTTTAGAAGATGCAGTAGGAACCCTGAAGGTAGTAGATAAAGAGTTTTATGAAGTCGCCAAGGTGTTCTTTGGCTAAGAAGGAAAATGACTATTGACCTATTAACCTAATAATGTCTAATTATGCCAAAATGTAATATTTTGGTCATCTGTTTTCGCTAATGTCCACTCAAAACGCAAAAATTTCCTTAAAGGTAAAAACAATTTTACAGGAGAGTATTACTGTTAAAGAAAGATTAAAAGAAAAATGCTATACTGATTTAATCTCTAAGATTGTAGACCTAGCGGTTGAATGTCTAAAAAATAAAGGGAAAATAATGCTCTGTGGTAATGGGGGCAGTGCCGCTGATACCCAGCATTTAGCCGCTGAATTTGTAAACAGGTTTAAGAAGGAAAGAGTTCCCCTGCCAGCACTTGCGCTTACTACCGATACCTCCATTATTACCAGCATCGCTAATGATTATTCTTATTCGGAAATTTTTACCAAACAGATATTGGCATTGGGGAAGAAAGAGGATATTTTAATTGCTATTTCCACCAGTGGAAATGCCGAGAATGTCCTTGCCGCTGTGGAGACGGCTAAACAGATAGGAATTAAAACGATTGCTTTGACGGGTAAAGACGGAGGAGGACTAAAAGAAGTTGCTGATATCTGCCTCATTGTTCCTTCAAACGATACTGCCCGCATCCAGGAGGCACATATCACTATCGGACATATTATTTGTGAGACTGTAGAGGAAGAGGTAGTTTAGAGTTTCTTGATTTAAAAATGGTGGTTTTGGATGGTTTGTATGCTGCAGGAAATGAAGGCAAACACAGTGATGTAATGTAGATGCCGCTGTTAACGGGCCCCACGCAGGACGGGACTTTCTAACGCGGGTAAAGTTTAATGTCCAATAAAAAAATTAAGGAAATAGAAGAATTGAAAGAGATAGTTGAAGAGCTAAAAAGGGAAGGGAAAAAGATAGTTTTTACTA
>JAGGUG010000108.1 GCA_021158625.1 Candidatus Omnitrophota bacterium
ACGATATAGGCACTCACGATATCTATAAGTAACCCCCACCTTTTTTGCTTTAACTCCAAGTCTTAGACAAAGCGCAGGCTAAAGGATAACCAGCCTTTATATCTAAACAAAGAGAAGATAAAGACCTTTTCCTTTTAATTTAGCATCCACCATATCTATATCTAGCAACCTCAACCCCACTTAAATAACTTCCTACTCTAACCAAGTAAATTCTATCCTTCGAGAACAGATTCCCCAGGGGTGATGATGGAGATACAGTGTATGAGGAGACGGGGGGAAGTGATACGCACAGTCATTGCATCAATGTGTTTCCGCTAATTTGGAGGACTGAGTGCGAATGCGGCGACACTACGGAGTGCACAGCCTACCGGATAGGGTGTGAGGTGCTGACCGCGGGCTGCCGACAAAGCAGAAATAGAGTCGAAAATCCGCTCACGTGCACGTGGAGTGACGGCTGGCATACAGAGTCAGCGTCACTGATACCTAGTTTTCGCGAAGTCGTCTTCTGCAAAAAAGATTAAAACTTCGAGAACATTACCCACTTGCACTCCCGGTGTGCAAGTAAGGCAAAAAACTAACCTCAACTTCTTTCCTTCGAGAACAGATTCCCGAGAGGAGATGATGGGGATGCGGAGTACGAGGAGACGGGAGGAGCGGCGACTCACCGACATTGCATCATTGAACTACCTACTACGTGGTGCCCAGAGTCGTATCAGACCGGCTGCGTGAATGCAGAGGATTGTGTCGTACATCTATCAACGGACGCAGTCTCATGCACTTGGCAAGGGACACCGGCGACAAATAAGGTGGGACATCCTTACTACTGTGATATGGGAGGATGGGAAACGGAAGACGCAGACAGCATACCACCCTACCGCGAAGTCGTCTTCTGTAAGAAAGACTGAACTTCGAGAACATTACCCACTTGCACTCCCGGTGTGCAAGTAAGGCAAAAAAACTAACCTCAACTTCTTTCCTTCGAGAACAGATTCCCCAGAGGAGATGATGGGGATACGGTGTATGAGGAGACGGGAGTCGGAGGAAGATGCGCATGGTGGGGATGGTGCAGTGGCTCATCTGGTCCTCAATGCCAACAAGGTGCCACGCATTGCATAACCCCTTTGGTGCCTGGGTACGGTTTCGATACGAAGAAGGACGATGGTTGTGAGATTTTGGTGTACTACGCATCCTCCACATATTACATTACACCAGGTTCGAATCCGGGATGGTACTGCGGTTCCAGCTACAAGACTCGATACTGTTACACACGAACGGATCCAACTCCTCCCTACCGCGAAGTTGTCTTCTGTAAGAAAGACTAAAACTTCGAGAACATTACCCACTTGCACTCCCGGTGTGCAAGTAAGGCAAAAAAAAACTGACATCAACTTTGTTACCAGGTTGATTATTTGGTTGGTTAGTCTCGCAAGAGGAGGGATTTACCTTGGGAGAGGTGGGCTGGTTGGCGAGAAGGGTTCAAAACTATTTAAGCAGGTCTAATAATTCTTTAGTTGAAAGGACTTTAACCCGAGATTGTTGCTTAAATCCAGATTCATCTGACCAAATCGGAGAGTTAAATACTAATGCCAACGCAAAGTATGGATCATCTTTAGTTTGCCCCCTATGTGGAGAAATTTTATTTGCTTCTGCTAAAAACCCAGCATACACTTTTTTTGAAAACAATTCTATTTTTCTTTCAAGCAAAGATAATAAAAATACAAATGAAAGATTGTCAATTTTGCCATATTTCATTATTTTGAGTTTATCTGATATTAACTCTACAAAAGCAAATTCCGGAGAAATCAATTTACAACCTGAATTTGATAATTCTTCGATGATTTTTCTTCTAACAGAATCTCTGTTAAAAAATGAAAATAAAATACAGGCATCAACTCTAATGTTCTTGGCAATTTTTCTCTCATTTGCAGACCATTCAATCAACGGTTTTTAGCAGCTCTTTCTTTGAGCTCAGAGCCCCATTTCAGCGCTAATTCATCTGTTATCTCAGAATTCTTTAACAATTTATCTGCAATCTTAAACATTAATCTTTCAAATAATTTCTCTTTTAACGCATTGCAGACAACAAAGTTTACATCTTTCTTACTTAATTGCTTTATGCCAACTTCTAATTCTCTTGGAACTTTAACCACCAATTCTGCCATTTCAATCACCTCCAGCAATTATGATAGCATAATAGAAGCAAATGTCAGGCCTTTTTCCTTCCCTTCCTTTTCTCTTCCCATCTGGAAAGGCATAACGATTGTCCACGAAAGTGCCCACGAAAGGTTGCTTTAACCCTGCAACACCAGAAAGCCACGATCGTAACCCTTTATTATATAATAGGTTAAGTTTAGTTTAATAAAATAACATTCACATTTGAAATTAAATTAATGAGTGAAATTTGCATTTAACCTATTGCACAATAAGGACTTAAGGATTTGAGCGTGCTAATTTTTTAACAAAAAAGCATCAAAAATGTCAGTCCTGATGCCCTTTTTGTAATTATTTTTGTTTCAAAAAAGGAACAAATCAATAAGGCAACTTCTCTGCAGCTTCCCGAAGGCAAGCAGTTTGGACATGGGCATAAATCTCCATCGTTGTGCGGGAATCAGAATGTCCCATAAGAGTTTGAACAGTTTTAATGTCCACTCCCTGAAGAATGAGATAAGAGCAAAAGGTATGGCGAAAGTCGTGGAGACGATACTTAACACCTAATTCTTTTCGAACTTTCATCCAGGTTTTTTGAAGGACTGAGCTAAGATAAGGCCGTCCTTGTCGCGTAAGAAATACGCACTCTTCTTCAATATCTTTTTCTATCTTATTTCTCCCATCGCATTTTTCGTCCAGTCTTTTGAATTTCATATCCCGAAGAAGATCATAAAGTTTTTGCTTCATCCCTACAATCCGTGATTTGTAGTTTTTAGTATGGAATTCCTCTCGATTATTAACGTAAATAATATGCTTTTCCATATCGACATCACGCCATCTTAGATTGATAAGTTCGCCACGTCGCATACCAGTAGTGAGAAAGGTATAAATGATTGGATAGAACCAGGAAGGAACAGCATTAAGAAGCTTATTGATTTCCTTAATTGTCAAGCAATAGGCAGCCTCTGATTTAGCTACTTTGATGGGTTTTACCAGTCTGGCGGGGTTACTGGTAATATAACCCCAATCAACGGCTCTATTAAACATTGCTTTCACATATTTCAAAGATTTGTTTACGCTCTTTGGAGTAGCTGTTTCAAGAAGTTTAGTTTTAAACTTCTCAATATCAGTGATAGAAATTTCTGATAAAGTAGGACGATGCTTGACAATTTTCCAAAAAGTGTTAAGATGTTTACGGATTGATTGAAGGTGAGCATAGCTCACATTGGTCTGGCAGTATCTAAGATAAATATTGTAAAAAACTTCGGTTGAAATTTTTTTTCGCCACCTTGCCCAAAGACGTTGGATAAAGTTTTTTAGCCGTCGAAAAAAATTAAAAAATTGCTTTCGGATTTTTCGCCAGATTTTTTTCATACTTTCAGATAGAGAATTAAACTAACCCGACGACGGAGCGTCAGGGAAATTGGTTATTATATTAAACCGCAAACTGGGTATATTATAAAATATAAAAGTAAACTTTGTCAAAGATAAATTGCAAACAATTTATCTTTAAACCTTCGGAATTTAATATCCTTAAAATATTTAAAATCATTGAATTTATTAGGGTTAAATTAAAAGATTCGGAGAGAGCAGAGGATTTTTAACAAGATACTAAAAAAACAGGACAACTTTTTAGTGTTGTCCTGATGCCAATTTACCAAATTTTTAGCTTAAATTAGATATGCGGTATTGAAGAAATCAATTCATTTCCTGATATAAGTCGTTATTAAATTATGTCCTCGAAATGAGCATAAATTTCTGTAAGTTATTGATGATAAATAAGATACAAATACCTCCAGGGGGGCAGAATTCTAAGCTAAAATTTCATTGCTAAGCAAGGGCAGATAAGAATTAGAGAATAAAAAAGTAAACCCCGTTAGAAAGGTACGATTTAGGGGCAACTTCTCTATCAAGTATAAATAGGAACAACTTCTTTATCGTTCCTATAAGGAATTTGCCCTATAATGGAAGGGGGTGGGGATTTAACCCCGCCCTTCCTTATTCTTAATAGACATTCTTCCCTGCCCACTGAAGAGGACAAAGTTCTTCTGCTTCAGTTTTTCTTACCTTACTTGCACACCGGGAGTGCAAGTGGGTCAATGTTCTTGAAGGAGAAAATACAATCCTAACCTGTCATCAGATTTTTTTCTCTTGACACCAACCTCTAAAGACTGTATATTATGTTTAAGTTTGTAAACATATGTTTCTATTGGTAAACACAGAAAGACAGGTGAATTTATGAGAGTGCATAACCCATTGGATAAAATTTTAAATAATGAGGTAAAGATTAAAATCCTGCGTTTTCTTTGTAAGACAGAGGCGGAGTGGAGCGGACGTCAGATTGCCCAGGAGATAAAGGTAAGTCCTGCAGCGGCTCATAAGGCTCTTCAGGAGCTCAATAACGAGAGAGCGCTTTTATTCAGAAGCGTAGGGAAAAGCTATCTTTACCGCCTAAATCTGGTAACCTCATTTCTTTCACCTCTCTAATGGGGTTTACATAATAGTAGTGAAATCTGGAAGGGGTGAAAAGGGGACTAAAAAAGACATAAAAAAACCCCAATCACAAGCCAATTAAAAGCCTACAATTAGGGCTGAAAATGAAAAAGCAGGGTCATTTGAGACTCTGCTTTTAATTTATTTCTTCAGTTAACTTAAGATTTTACTATATCATTTAAGAATAAGATACTTCTTCTTTTCGTTAAAAGTAACTTCAAAATGTTCAAAGAAATCTTCTCTACCTAAGATATTGACACTGGTAGTTAGTTTATTAGAAAAGACTATTTTGCAAGAGAACTTGACTCTATCAACTTCAAGGATAACTTGGTGAATATAACCTCTAATTTTAGCACCAACACCTTGTAATGAAATACTTTTTCCTTCCTCTATTTTAATCCCAAGATATTCAGCTATGTTTTTCTGAAAGATAGAGATGTTGGCTCCAGAATCTACCAAGGCCTCGGTCTTGATCTTGCCCTTCCCAAAGGATAACTTTATTGGAATCATAGGAAAGAGTTTATCCCAGCTGTAAATATATGGGAATTTCATCATAAGACATACATCCTTTCATCCTTCCTGGGTATTTTAGTAACCAAGGGAAGTCTCTCGATTCCTTTTTTCTTAGCAATACGCATGACTTCTTTTGTTGAACTTCCAATAGCGATCATCTTGTTACCTAGGACCGCTATCCATTTACCAGCATAGGCTTCCAATTCTTTCTGATGGGTTGAAATCCAATTTAATTCTTTATTGCTCATCATTTACTCCTCCAATTTTGTTCATTTATTTTTGCTACTCTTTATAGTACTAGGGGAATCTAACTGGTTTTAATATAGCACAAGTAATACTATTTGTCAAATTTTTAATATTAATTTTTAATATTAATTTTAGTCTAAATTCAACTCCTTTGGCTTCTTTGCTTTTAAAGGTTCAACCTCTATCTGACTTCCATATTTTTAACTGGGGTTGATGAACCCTTTGAGGTCAATCTTTTTTGCAGAAGACGACTTCGCGGTAGGAGGGGACGTTTGACGCTGGTTCTGTGCAGTAGCTGGGGCAAGCGCCACAGTATACGCGGTCATCGATATCGCCGGTAGATTCACCGCGGTAGTAATGACTTTCTGAATTGCACGGACCACGCGACATGCGGGAATAGGCCTCCGCCCATTCTTCTATGCAGTGTCTGTGAGTATCACTCCCCCCCGTCTCCTCATACACAGTATCCCCATCATCACCTCTTGGGAATCTGTTCTCGAAGGAAAGAAGTTGAGGTTAGTTTTTTTTGCCTTACTTGCACACCGGGAGAGCAAGTGGGTAATGTTCTCGAAGGTTCAGTCTTTCTTACAGAAGACGACTTCGCGGTAAGTGGGAATATTGGAACAAGAAGTGGTCCGTGGTTTGAGATAGCGAATGCCTGCGGAGCAGTCCTCCCGCATCATACACGCTGCATCAATCGTACATCTTTCTGGCCAACACCCGTAGTAGCACCCGTGCTGCCAACCCATGACACAGCCGGCGTCCGTTTTGCATGCAGCTAGGCGGACAACATGGCTATGGGAGTCACTCCCCCCCGTCTCCTCATACACCGTATCACCATCATCACCTCTGGGGAATCTGTTCTCGAAG
>JAGGUG010000098.1 GCA_021158625.1 Candidatus Omnitrophota bacterium
TCACAAATCAAAATAGTTTGTAAATGACGAAACCCGAATGACGAATGACGAAAAAATGACCAATGACCAATAATAAAAACATTTGGTCATTGGGAATTTGGTATTTTTTCAGGTTTCGGATTTAGGAATTCGGGTTTTTCCCAGCGACTCCATCTCTGAAAAATAAGTTGCTCAGGATGTGTGCTTACCAAAGGCAAACACAAAAGGGTAAGCACAAAGCAGGATTTAGATATTAGAATTTAGAGTTTTTGGAGGTCCATCAACGAGACCCGGACTCGTTGAAGTCGCAAATTCTTACGCTTCCCGGAGGTATAAGAGAAAGTTGATGCAGGTTTTTAAAAAAAACTATGCTATAATGAATGAATTAGCAAAGAACATAAAGGTCGCATATTTATCTCAATTTTCTAAAACTATGAACAGAAAAACAATTGTCTTAATTATTATATTGGTAATAATTTTAGGTTTAGGGATTGGCGGTTATTTCGGAGTTAAAAAAGTAATTCAACTGGGCAAAGAAAGAGGAGGGGAGTTTTTAAATGAGTTATCAGAAAAATCTGGAAAAGTAGCAGAAAAATCTGGACAGCCGGTAAAGGAATCTGGACAGCCAGCAGAAAAAAGCGGAAAACCCTACGATAAACCAACCGCGGATGTGCCGGGAAGGGACTTACCGGATGTTCCCAGGTATCCAGGTTCGGTCAGAAGTATGTGCGGGACAATACCGGGACTTTCAGAGGAATACGGCTTTTATATTATGTATGATGCTCCGGGCAGTGCCGAGGAGGTCAAGGATTTCTATGAGGTTCAATTACCGGCAAATGGCTGGGAATCTTCGGTTAGCGAAGAAGAAGCAGAGAAACGTCGCGAAGACCTTCGACAAATGTATGAAGAGTGGAAGGAGGCTTACGGAATAGAATCTTATAAAGAGATGTTTGGGACAGAAGAGGTGATGAAATTTTACAGATTTATTGACCAGACGTTGACTAAAGGAGAGCGAACAATTGTTGTCCAGGTCGGTATTGGTGGTAGTGATTATCCTGGATATACTGATGTTACTATTACACTTCCTTCAGACCCTTCTAATCCACAAGGATTTTGAGAATTCAGAAAAGAATTATGCGGAATTCTGCTTATCAAGGGGATTTGAGCCAATAATATTTACCATTAGATACCTAAAGCCAAACATAGTAAATTATAGAATAAACATTAGAAGCCAAAGGTACGGGGCATTAAATGTCACTTTTTAATAATGTTTGGCGTCGGTTTTGAAAAATGGTATTGTTAGATAATATTTAAAGGTCGGATAGTTAATTTATTTAGGGATAAAACCATGAAAAAGATTCTACTAATCATAGTTATTTTAGTAATCGTAGTTGTTATCGGTTTTTTGGCAGTAAAATTTTTAGGTGGGGGATTATCTAGTCCCATGGGAGGAAAAAGTGCAATGGATATGGCTAAGGAGCAAGGGAAACAAGTACCGAGTGAAAAAGAAGCGATTTCTGAATGCGAAAAATCTTCTGACCAGGAGAGTAAAGATTTTTGCTATAATATGATAGCTTATTCTTATCGTGATGCCAGTCTTTGTAAGAGAATTAAGGACCCCGAGATAAAGAAAGGGTGTACCAAGGAAAAGATTGAAGAGTATTACAAATTGCTTGAGGAAGGAAAGGGAAGTGTTATGCCAATAGTGCCAGGAATGCCAGGAATGCCAGGAATGCCAGAACAGGATATCCAAGGGACTTTACCGAATGCGTCTGAAGGGAGCGAAGAAGGAACAGGAAAAGAAACAATAAGTAGCAGCGAACAGAATAATCCTATTTTTGAGAAGAATATAGAAGATATAAGCCAAAAAGAAATGGTCGAATATTGTCAGAAGCAAGTTAACAGAACTGTAGCTGGAACTCGTATGTATCTCAAAGATGCTTGTTTTCATCAAATAGCTGTCCATTTTAGAAATCCTGAACTTTGTAATCGTATAGAAATTACTGATGACTCAATGGGTGGCGGAGATATAACTACAAGGGAAAAGTGCCTAGAGAAAGAAAAGGAGTTTTCTGAAAAATGGAATGCAATGCAAGGGAAAATAGGGAAAATGAATGAAGACTTATATGTAAAAATAGGAGTAGAACAGTGGTGTGGTATGTCTAGGGTAGGGTCAGACATAGAGGCCTATCAAAAATGGCTGGAAGAATGGCCAGAACGGTTAAAAAATGAGTTTGGTGTTACTGTGGAAGAATACAAACTTTATTCAGAAACAATGAATGATTATGACAATCTTTGGGCTATGAATTTAGGTTCTCGGGTGCAAGACCAAGTCCGTGAAACTTGTCCAGATTAGCAAGAGAGTTTTTTAGATTTTTATTTTACAGTCCTTGTTTTAGCAGTTCGTTATAACGTTCCTCAACTCTTTGTTGCAATGCTGGGTCGCTGGCAACCACTGTCATAATCATTTGAGATGCCCCTTCGCTAATGTTGTTTTCATCTTCTATCTTATCCAGCTTATCCATTACTTCTTTCGCGTTTTTGCTCCACATTCCTTCTGTTCCATAAAGATACGTAGCGTATTGCAAAAGGGCTGAATACTCTACTTTTACATTGTCACTTAATGCTTGAGCTTCTTTTACATAGGGTTCGTTTTCTTTTTCTCTTTCTGCGCTTATCCTATATATATCTTTGGTTACACCCCCTCCAGGCCCTCTGCCAACTGACTCAGTTTCTCCGGGTGTCGTTGGCGTTTGTAATTTGAAACCCGGTATCACTGTTTGATAAAGTTGCTCCAGAGAGTTTCGGTATTCTTCAGTTTGCATCATTTTCGCTTGTTCTTCGGGCGAGTTAGGCATCATTTTGGAAAATTGTTCCATCATTTCTTGGAACTCTTTACTGCCTATTTTTTCCATTTGGGCTCTTTGCTCTGGCGATAATTTTGCTAATTCTCTATCCCTTTCTTCTATTGCTCTATTGTATTCTTCTATGCTTTTTTGGCAGGTTTTTCTATCTTCTGGTTCGTTTATATAATTACAAGCGGATGAATCTCGATAGTACATAGCCACCCCCATAAAACATTTATCCCTACCTTTCGTGTCAGATTGTTTTTTGCAAGCGTCAATTATAGCTTCTTTAGCAATTATCTCTTTGGATTTTTCTACTAAATTTTTTTCTCCAATCTCGCTCTTTTTCCCTAATTTTTCTCCTAAATACTCCTTGACTGTTTCAATGAAATTTTTTCCCTCTGTTTTCTGTCCAGATTTCTCTTTTAAGACCTTGATGGACGCAAAAGTACCAAAAGTGCCTATAGCTATTATTGCTACTATCACTAAAATGATTGCTATTATTGAACCCTTTTTTAAATCTTTTATTGAGTCTTTTTCCACACCTGTATTTTTAAATTATTAGTTATTTCTTTTTCCCGACTTTCTATTATTCTACCAAAAAAATTGCCTTGCGCCAAACTAAACTTTTGCATATTAGCATTAAGTCTTAAAATTTAGTATAATTGATTAATTCTTGGAAAGGTCGAGAGCGCTTAATCAAGTTATTTTAAATTTATGGAAGAAACACCAAAAAAGGAAAAGAACACAGGCATGGCAATTGTTGCCTATATTCTTTTCTTTGTTCCCTTGCTGACCGATGCAAAAAGTGACCCTTTCGTCAAATATCATGTCAAACAGGGTTTAGCTCTTTTTATCACGGCTATAGCAGCCGCGATAATAGATCAATTCTTGTTTCTTATCCCTTTTCTCGGTTGGGGATTATCTTGGTTAATAGGTCTTTTTGTGTTTACTCTTTTCATTATCGGTGTTTTGAACGCTTCCAAGGGTGAGCAGAAACCATTGCCGCTTATCGGGAAGTTTGGCGAGAAGTTCAAGTTTTAATTTTTAAAAGTTAAAATAGGCGCAGATTGGCTTGTGGTGTTAAATTTTTTAAAAACCGCTCTTTAGAGCGGTTTTTTGCTTTATTTTTATTTTTAGAAAATTTATGTTAAAATAAAAAATTATGGCTAATAATTATGTTTGCTAAACTCGGCAAAAAATTCATTTTAGTTTTTACATCGCTGTTGTGCTTACCAAGGGCAAGCACAACAGGGTAAGCACAAACAAGGGAAGCACAACTTTCTCCCGAGAGTATAAAGAAATGTCAGCACTATTTCAGCGTAATATATAACGTTATTTTATTTTAGCGGGATAGGCTACTTGACAAAATTTTTTAGCTTTTGATATTATGGTATAATAACAGAATGGTAAAAAGTCGTTATATTTATTTTAAATTTTTAATTTAAACCCAAGTCTTATTTTGAGAGGAGGGTTTATTTTTTTAAAATATGTTAAATAAAAAAATATCTCTTTCGAAAAAGGCTTTGGTTATTTTTGTTTCAGCTTTTATTTTAATAGCAGGAGGAACATTTCTTTTGCCAGGAAAAACTCAAGCTGCTCCGGTTTTTGGCACTTTAACCCCGGAGATTCCCGGCGATCCGTCATTGGGCGGCAAAATCATTGAAAGTTCTTATAACCCTGTTTTAAAAATAGAACTAAATACAACCTCAAGCCCAGCAGAAAACTTAGACAGCGTTACTGTCACTCTTTCTACCACAACCAACGCTGCTCCAACCTCGACCGCTACTTCCAGTTTTGAGTGGATAGGGCTTGTCAAAGATATAGACGGAGACGGGGCTTGTGATCTTGCTTCCGATACCCTGCTTGCCACTTCTACTATTAGTGGCCTTGGCACCACTACCTCAATTGATGTTGCTTCAGTTACAACTACCCCAGCCATTGGGACATTTTTTGTTCTCTTAAAAACCTCTGATACCTGGACTGACAATAACTATCCTGATGATCCAACCGCAGTTTATCAGGCAGTTCAGTTAAGTGTTGCTGCAGACGGCATCATTGCCAGTTCAACTCCAGCTACTATTAACGCTACTACCACTCAGGCCTTCCCCGCTGACACTCACTCCCAAGTTCCCGCTACTTCTTCTTTAACTGCTTTTTACCAAGCGGGTACTTATTATTTACAAGAGGTTCAGGGTCAAGTATTGGGCGAGCAGGGAACGACCACAATTTATGCTACTCAAACTACCACCACCCCCTTGGCGGTTGCTCCTCTAGGGCCTCAAGGTCATCTTTCCGGCCCTATTTCCCTTGGTTCTCAATACTTTTCCTCGGTTTGGCTCGACTTAAAGGATATTTTCAATCATTCAACAAGCGCAAGAGTTCAATTCACTCTGCCTTCTCAGCCAACAATAACCTCAATCAAGGCTTTCACTGATAGAATAATTTTCCAGACATCCAAAAGTCTTCGGGGCGACCAAGCAATGGATTGTTCAAATTATACAGTAAATGGAAGTGTTTTAAGTTGTAATGGGCCCGGTTATCCCTTTATTGATTTTTTTGGCAATCGGGTGGTGATTAGGGATTTAAATTTAACTGAGGGTTCTCAAATTAGTTTTTCTGTTTCCGGAATTCAAGATATTGATGCCGACCAATTTCCTTTAGATTATTCCACTAACGCCTTGACCGTTGAAAACGTTGTCATCCCGACCATTTCTTCAATTTCTCCGTCTTCTGCCACCAGTGGAAGTTCAGTGGTAATTTCTGGAATGAATTTCGGTTCAGCCACCGGGACCTTGCTGTTTTCTGGCGGATTTAATCCTTCAACTGGCCCCTTACCGCCAGTAAATGCCTCAACTACCGCTTGGTCAAACACTTCAATCACTGCCACTATTCCTTCGGACGCCCAAGGCGGGCCGGTCCAGGTAGTTACTTCTGACGGAATAATGTCTGACATGACAGAGGCTTCCTTCCTTGATGTCTTAAAAACTGCTTATTTTAAAATTGTCAACACAACAACTACACAGCCAATTACTACCTCTACTAATATGAGAATTTTTATTGGAACGCCAAAAGGAGAAAATGTTTATTATGACGGAGATTCTAATGGTACGACTTTTGACGCCTTATCCTATGTTTATACCGTTCCCAACATTTCTTCAATGGGGTTCACTTGGGCTTTCGATGTTTCCGGGAACTATTTGCCTTTTTCAGGTTCAGAAATCCAAACAAATACCTCTTCAACTAACCCTCAAATTCTTACTCTTCAAGGCACCACTACTAAGAAAGTTTCGGGAACAATTACCTTGGGTAGTTCTTGTACTTCTCAAGGCCAAAATAAATTGGTAGCAGTAATGGCTCTTCCTGAGGGAGCAGGGATTGAGATGGGACCTGGCGGACCCCAGCCTGCTTTCTTTAAAACAAACGACAGCTGCACTGCGAATTATACGGTTGCTTTGCCTTCAGGAGATGCTACCTCTACTTACCGAATAGAATCCCATTTGCCACCTTGGTATGAAGACACTCATCTTTTGGATCCTGCCAGCCGGCTTATCACTGTTTCCGGCGCTTCTCCAACTGCAACTGTTGATTTTACTTTCACAGAAGCCGATAGAAGAATTAGGGGAAGCATTGTAGGCGTTGATGGCAGTCCTCTGTCTTCTCAAAAATATCAAGAACTTTGGGTAATTGCTTTCCAGCCAAAAGAAAATGGAAAATCAGCAGCTGGACAGGCCGATTCTAACGGTAATTTTGACCTTTATGTTAACGAGGGCTCCTACAAAATTGAAATAACAGGTCCGATGATGCCTTTCCCAGTTCAAAAAGACATTGTTGTTGATTCAAGCAGTAATTTTGACCTTTCTAACACAGACATTGATATAACTATTAAGCTTGCTCCACCTACCACTTATATTGAGGGATATGTTAAAGATGGAACAGGTAATGGGATTTCAGGGGTTGATATTTATGGATGGTGCGAAGGAGGGCCAGGTGGTGGCCACGCTTTCACCGATCCCCAAGGTCATTATAAGATGTATGTTTCTCCTTGCAGCAATTATCATATTGGAGGCTATGCGCCTCAGTATGGAGAGTTAGGAGAACAAAGTGGAATCGAAGTAACCCAATCCAGCAATCCAACCGTAAACTTCACTATCTCAAGCAGTGATTTTATTACTATTTCAGGTACCGTTACCAAAAACGGCTCTCCTTTAAGCAGTGTAGATGTTTGGGTTACCCAAGGAGAGTTTGGAAAGGGAGTTGGCGGTTCAAGGACTGATATCTCTGGTAATTACAGTTTCCAAATGAGAACGGGTCTCAACAATCTTTATATTCACGCCGCCATCCCCGGCAAGGGAGAAATCTATAAAGGGGTGCTGTCTTCAGACGTTTTAAGTGTGAACACTTCCAGAGACATCTCTGTTTCCACGGCCATTTTGGAAATTCATCTTATGCCCGGCAATACTTTTTCCGATGTTTTTATCGGTGCCCATTCAGATATTGGCCATGGATTTACTGATGTGAGAGTTTCAACTTCCACTATCTATGATGTCTATAAAATTGAAATTCCTTATTCTGGCTCAACCAGTTACACAATTGAAGGTGGAATTCCTGCTTTTGGATCTATTCCAGCGACTACAACCTTAATTTCCGCTTCAACTACCATTAACATTGATTTGAACGCAATATCTTTTTACACGGTTTCAGGAACGGTAACTATGACCGATGGTTCCTCTCCCGAAGATGCTTTTGTCTGGGCAGGTGGAGCAGCAGGCGGAGGAGGGACTAAAGTGGCTTCGGACGGAACATTTTCTATGCGCTTGAGAGAGGGAGATTACGACATTGGGGTTGGTAAAACCGGTTATACCGGTTCGGTAACATCAACAAGCGTTAATTCTGATATATCTGGATTGAGTTTAACCTTAACTCAGAATACCTCTTCAATTTCAGGCACGGTAAAGTATGGCGCGACCCCTCTTGAGAATACGATGGTTTGGGCAGATAATGGAGTCGGCGGTTGGGCAGGAACTGTATCTGATGCCGATGGGTCTTTCGTTTTAGATGTTTCTCCCGGCGAATGGAAAATTAATGCGGTTGGAGAAGGTTATCGTTTAACAACGCCTTTGCGGGTTACGGCCCCGGCTACGGGACTTACTTTGAGCCTTAGTCAGATTACCTTTAATACCCAAAGAAAAGAGCAATCTATAAAACCAACCCAGGGCGGAGTAGTCCAAACTTCAGACACCAAGGTTGACGTGCCATCCGGGGCTTTGGGGAGTGAATCAACTGATGTTTCTTTGAAAATCCAAAACACAATGAAGGTGCCGCAAACAAAAGGAGTGAAAATTATTTCTTCAAAAGCAAAAGAAATAACTGCCTCCTATTCAAGCGGGGATAATGCCGGACGGGCGATTTCTGTTTTGAATAAAACAGTAGATATTGAAATGGAAGTAACAAAGGCAGAATTGACGACGGCCGGGGTTTCAAGCCTCAGCGAAGCCAGAAAAATCAAATTGGCTTATTATGACTCAACTGCTTCAAACTGGGTGGAGATTCCAACTGCTGTCACCTTAAACCCATCTAACGCAACTTGGGATAATCTAACCTCAATAACCTTAATAGGAAGTACCCTTCACTTTTCAACCTTTGCTCCTGAAACTTCAGCCGCCGGTTCTCCTTCAATTCCAACTGGCTTGACAACGACCGTTGGAGATAAGCAGATAACTTTAAGTTGGTCGGCAGTCACTGGAGCAACGAAATACTATGTTTACAGAAAATCAGGCGTAAAGTATTATTTCTTAGCCACTACTACTCAAACTTCTTACACCGACACCGGTTTGACTAATGGCACTACCTATTATTATAAGGTTTCCTCAGCCAATGATGCTGACCAAGAATCAGCGGCAACTGAGGCGGTTTCTGCTACCCCCGAAGCTTCTTCAGTTTCTTCGGGAGGTAGCGTTATTATTGGAGGAGGGAGCGATGTCACTCCGCCTTCAATTTCAAATATTAAGGTTATGATAGGAGATACCACAGCTACTATCACTTGGCAAACTTCAAAATCTTCTTTGAGCTGGATAATTTATGGTACCTCAACTGATTATGGCCTTGAGAAGAAAACAGCCGCTTATCTTACCTCTCACTCACTGATTCTAGAAGGACTTGTTCCGGAAACTACCTACTACTACCAAGTTAAAGCAGAAGATGATAGTGGAAATCAGTCCTCCTATACCAGTAAAACTTTCACCACTTTGGCTTTGGGCGAAGTGCCGGAAGCAGTTGGAGAGGGGGAGGTCGTTAAAAAAGAAACAGAGATTCCTACTGTTACTTTTGAAAAACCAATTTCTGAAATGACAGCCGAGGAGATTAAAACAAAAATTGTGGAAATTCAAAAAGTAATTCAGCAACTTCAAGCAATGTTGGAGAAGATTCAAAAGCCCAAGATAGAAGGTATTCCTTCAGGGTTTAAATTCCAGAAAAATCTGAAATTTGGTAATGTCTCAGAGGATGTTAAATATTTACAGATTATCTTAAATTCAGATAAAACAACAAGATTGGCTGAGACTGGGTTTGGTTCGCCGGGCAGAGAAACTAATTACTTTGGCCCGTTGACAAAAGCGGCTGTGATTAAGTTTCAAGAAAAATACGCCACCGAAATCTTAACTCCTTGGGATTTAACTAAAGGCACTGGTCTTGTTGGCCGGACTACCAGAGCGAAGCTTAACGAATTTCTAAAATAACCTCTATATATTTTCCTTGTGTGGAGATTAAGAAAAGACTAAAAACAAGAGGCGTCTCAACTCTTTGGAGGCGCCTTTTGTATTACGCTTTTAGAAGGTGTAATTAATGTTTTTTGAATTAGAAAAATTTTTGTGGTAAAATGGCTTTAATTATGTTGAAAAGGCTTAAAATAAAGTTTGTTTTTATTTTAACAGTTATTGTTTTATTTTTTCCTGTTTTTGCTTCCGCCGATGTACA
>JAGGUG010000021.1 GCA_021158625.1 Candidatus Omnitrophota bacterium
AAAGAGAAACAATTGGATCGAACCATTACGGGAATGGATAAAAACCGCTCACCACGCCGAAAAACTTGCTTTGTCAGAAGATTTTTATGAAATAAAAATCTTTGCGGAAAAAATTGGAACGAACCGCCTTCTCCTGAACAAAAAGGTAATTTTTGATTTTGCCCGCCCCTTTGATTTAATCCCGAAATATAAGGGTTTTTGCGAGCGGAGCGCCGCGCCAGCGGCGCGGAGCGAGCCTTCCTTCTCGCCTGAAAACTCGCAAAGTTTCGTATGGTCGGGGTGGGCGGATTCGAACCGCCGACCTCCACGTCCCGAACGTGGCGCGCTAAACCAAACTGCGCTACACCCCGCCAAAAATTTACTTCGTAAATTTTTGCAAATTCCAATACACAAATCCCAAATTACAAAGATGACAAGCTTCGCTTGTCAGTTTCGGTCATTCGGTCATTGAAATTTGGAATTTGTTTGTGATTTGTTATTTGGTGCTTGGTGCTTGGAATTTTTTATCTCTATCTCCCCAGTCACCTCTCTTATCGGGAAAGGAATGCTGATGTTCTGCTCGATAAATTTCTGGTTGATTGCCATATTTATCTTATCGGTAATGGCAAATTTATTAGTGTAACTATCAATCCAGCAGATTAGCAAGAAATCCAAGGAAAAATCATTGAACTTCAAAAAATAGACCTTTGGTTCGGGTTCATTGAGAACCTCAGGAAGCTGATGAGCAATATCCAACAGGCAATTCTTCACTTTTTCTAAGTCACTACCATAAGCCACGCCAATAGGAATCTTCAGTTTTAATTTTGGGTCGGGATAAGAGAGATTGATAATTCGATTTTTCCCGATGTCGGCGTTGGGAACTACAACCATTGTATGGTCTAAGGTTAACACCTTCACGCTGCGCAAGCCAATTTCATAAACATCGCCGATTTCTCCGGAAGGTAGCTGAACCCTATCGCCAATCTGGAAGGGGCGGTCAACAATAATCCCCAAACCGGCAATCACATTTCCTAATGTCTCCTGGACAGCCAAAGCAATGGCTAAGGAAGCCACTCCTAAGGTTGTTACCAGGGCCTTGATATCATAATGGAAGTGCTCCATCACAATCAAAGCGGCGATAACAATTACTACTACTTTGGAGAGTTTTCGGAGAAGTGGAATGAATTGGTCATCAAACCTACTCTTGGTTTTGGGAGCAACCTCCCGGGCATACCAGTTAAGAACTGCCTGCAATAGAGAAAGAACCAAATAGACCCCGGCTAAAACAGTGAATATAAAGAACACTTCCCTAAAAAAGGTGTTCAATTTCTCCGGCAAAGATAATTGGCCAAGAGCAATATAAATACCACTACCGAAGATAATCAGAAACAGGGGTTTCTTTAGGGAAACAATAATCAAGTCATCCAACTCTGTCTTTGTCTTCTTTGCCAATTTAGCTATCTTCCTTGCTAAAATATAAACCACCAACTTAGCTAAAAATAATGAAACAATAATAATGCCAAAAAAAATAATAAATTTAACAAGCATATTTCCTCCGCTTTGCAGACTACAGGCTCCAAGATTCAGGTTGCTAGTCGTTTTGGTTTCGTTTTTAGACGCAACCCTCTTGGAGCTTACGGCTTGCGACTTGAAGCTTATTTATCCCACTGACACCAAGTCCCATCTCTCGCCTAATCTCCTTCTCAATTCCCGCTTTATCAGTTGATGCTCAGGCAATAAAAGGTGATAATCCCTTTTAACCAGCTCATCTGCCTCGTTCTTTGCCCTCTCCATTATTCGAACATCCTTCAAGATATCGCCAATTTTTAACTCTGGCAGACCATGCTGGCGCTCCCCGAAAAACTCTCCTGTCCCCCGCAGTCGGAGGTCATCCTCGGCAATCTGAAAGCCGTCTTGCGAGCTTACAATGGAATTGAGCCGCTTTATTCCCTCCTCTGTTTTTGGTTCTCCTAATAAAAAACAATAAGATTTAAAGGGCCCACGACCAATCCTTCCCCTTAATTGATGCAACTGACTCAAGCCAAAATGCTCGGCATTTTCAATTACCATTATTCCGGCATTAGGTATATCGATACCTACTTCAATAACAGTAGTAGAAACAAGGATGTCTATCTTTTTTTGAGCGAAGTAATGCATCACCTCATCCTTCTGAGCCTTGCTCATCCTTCCGTGCAAAAGCCCTAAATTAAAATCGGAAAAAATCTTCTTTAATTTTTGGAAATTTTCCTGGACATCCTTCAGATCCATCTTCTCTGATTTCTCAATCAGAGGATAAACGATATAAGCCTGTCTTCCCTTTTGGATCTCTTCGCGGATAAAATTATACAATTTCATCCTCTTCTCTTCTTCAATCCAATAAGTAAAGATGTTTCCTCTTCCCTCGGGAAGTTCATCGATTACCGAAATATCCAAATCGCTGTAAACAGTCAGGGCTAAGGTGCGCGGAATAGGGGTAGCAGTCATAATCAAACAATGGGGGGCTATTCCTTTCTTTCTCAGCTGGCGTCGCTGTTCTACTCCGAACTTGTGTTGCTCATCAATAATCACTATTCCTAAATCTTTATACTCCACATCCTTTTGAATCAAAGAATGCGTGCCGACAACTATATCTATCTCCCCCTCCCTGATTTTTCTCAATGTCTCTTTCTTTATTTTCGCCGATAACTCCGAGATAAGCAAACCAATATTGATGTTTAAAGGTAAAAGGAGTTTCTGCAATGTCCAGTAGTGCTGCTCGGCGAGAATCTCGGTAGGAGCCATAAACGCCCCTTGGGAGCCCCTTTCTAAAACCAAAAGCAAGCTATAAATGGCAATGATTGTCTTGCCTGAGCCAACATCCCCTTGAATTAACCTGTTCATTGGCCGGCGGCTTTTTATATCCTTCTCAATCTCCTTGATCACCTTTTGCTGAGCAGGAGTGAGCTTAAAAGGAAGGACTTTCTTAAACTGAGCTACTAAATTTCTTTTGTTAATTTCTTCTTTTTTCTTTGCCGGGGAAATCTTTTTTAGATATTGGCGGCGCAAGGCAATCCCAACTTGCAGAATAAAAAACTCATCAAACACCAATCGCTCTCTCGCCTTTTCCTGCTCTAAAAAATTCTGGGGGAAATGAATATTTTTTATTGCCTCTTTTATATCTATCAAATTCTCTTTTCTCTTAATCTCGGGCGGCAGAATATCTTTTACCAGATAAAAATACTTATCTACTGCCTGTTTGGCTACCTTGCGAAAAAAGCGCTGATTCAGGTTCTCGGTCAGCGGATAGATAGGCACAATCCGCCCACTATGAATCTTCTCTTTCTCATCAGAGATAAGTTCATAATCCGGAGAATTCATCTGCAGGGTCTTAAATAAACTCACCTTCCCGCTAAGGATTACTTCATCGCCCACCTTAAAGAACCGCTTTAGATAATTCTGATTAAAATAGGTTGCGTAGATAATCCCTGTGCCGTCGCTCACCGCTAATTGGAAGATTTTGAGTTTGCTCTTAGTAGGGCGAACTCCCAGGGTCAAAATCTTTCCCCGCACAGTTTCAAAATCGCCAACTTTGAGTTTGGAAATCGGTTTTATATGGCTCCGGTCTTCATAGCGGCGGGGAAAATAATAGAGGAGGTCCTCAATGGTAAAGATGCCACAGCGATGAAAGAGCCTTAGCCGCTGAGGGCCCACTCCTTTTACAAACTGGACTGAATCAGATAACTGTTGCATTTCGTAGAGAAATATGTTATCATATTTCTCTGAATTTAAAATGCAAAATTAGCAGCAAAATAAAAAAGTTATATTTTATTTTAAATTGATAATTGTTAATTTTAAAATTTACATTTCGACAAGCAAAGCAAGGAGGATGTTGTGTCTAAAATATGTGCAATCTGCGGAAAAGGACCAACAGTGGGCAACAGGATTGCCCGCCGAGGATTAGCCAAAAGTAAAGGAGGAGTGGGCAAAAAGATTACCGGCATCACCAGGCGCCGTTTCTTGCCTAACCTTCAAAATGTTCGAACCGTTATTAACGGCGTCCCGCGGACTATAAAGGTCTGCACTAAATGCATAAAAGCAGGAAAAGTGAAGAAATAGTCACCAGGTCACCAGTTTCCAGTCACCAGTTTTTACTTTTGGCTGGTGACTTGGTAACCTGGCAACTGGTGACCCTCTACTGTGATTTGCAACTTGTTTTCCCTTCCCTAATCATCTGCACCAACCTTCTCTCGGCCGGACAGATATATTCGCAAGCCCCACACTCGATACAATCCTCTATATTTAACTGCTTCACTACATCCCATTTCTTTTTCTCAATAGCCAAACTGAGCAAAGAAGGATTTAAGTTTACTGGACAAGCCTCAACACATCTTCCACAGTGAAGGCAAGGGTTTTCTCTTTTTAGTCGGCTTTTTCTTTTTGCCCAGCGAGCGTCCTTTAAAAACAAAACCCCTCCTGTCCCTTTGATTACAGGAACCTCCAAACTCTCCTGAGCCAAACCCATCATTGGCCCCCCGATAATCACTTGCTCTGGTTCCTGTTTAAACCCTTTACATTCTTTTAGCAAATCCTTTATCAATGTGCCTATCCTAACTCTCAGATTTTCTGCCTGGTGGAGAGCATCGCCGCTGAAAGTAATTACCCGCTCATAAAGTGGCTTTCTTAAATAAACTGCTTCATAGACAGCAAATACAGTAGCCACATTATTCACCACCACTCCTACTTCATAAGGCAATCCCCCCGAAGGCACTTTTCTGTGGACAACTGTCTCAATAAGCTCCCTTTCTCCACCCTGAGGATATTTTGTCTTTAAAATCTTTATTTCTACCCCCAAGGGGCAGAAATGACTTAATCTCCTGGCGGCATCCTCTTTATTATCCTCAATACCGATATAGCCTTTTTTGACCCCCAGGGCCTTCATTATTAATTTCATCCCCTTGATAATCTCCTCTGGTTTTTCCAACATCAGCCGATGGTCAGCGGTTAGATAGGGTTCGCATTCGGCGGCATTCAGGATAAAGCAATCTACACTCTTAGGTGGGGAAAGTTTTATTGCTGTGGGAAAAGCCGCTCCTCCCAAACCAACAATCCCGGCCTCAGCAATAATCTCTTTGATCTCTTCGGAAGAAAGGTCGTTGATCTCTTGCACATCGTTCAAAAACTCCTTTTCGTCTCTGCCGTTGGACTCAATAATTACTGCCGAATTCCTAATTTCCTTTACCTCTCCGGAAATGGACGAATGGACAGAAGCGCTGATTTTCCCTTTTGCCTCGCCAATCTTGGTGCCAACTTTTACTTTATCACCTACTTGGACAACCGCCTCGGCAGGGGTTCCAATGTGTTGACTCAAGGGAATAATAACACGCGAAGGCAAAGAAGCAGTCTTGATAGGTTTGTTCTGGGTGAGATGTTTAAAGGTAGGGGGGTGAATACCACCACGAAAGGTCCTCATAAAATATCGATTACCGCGATAAAAGTAATCAAGCATCTGCTTTTAAGCAGATGCTTTCTCAATTGCTTTTACCGGACAGGTTCTTAGACATAACTCACAGGCAATACATTTACGCTTGTCAAACTCTATCTTCATCTCTGGTCTCTTAAAACTCAATGCCTGTGTGGGACAGATATCCACGCATAAACCACAATGGGTGCATTTCTCTTCATTCCAGATAATCTTCTGGTCTAAAGGCTTGATATCTACCCCTAAATTCTTTAGATAACTAATCCCGGCATTGTAATCTCGGCTGGTCCCTTTTATCTCCAGAATCATTATCCCTTCTTCATCAGGGGTAATCTTTGCCTGCAGGATATTAAAAATGAGATTATAATCCTTGATTAGTTTATAGACAATCGGTTTGTCTAATAACGCCTGCGGAAATGTAAGAATAATTTTTCGAGAAAGCATTTTTCAAGCTTCTTTATCTACGAATTTACTAATCTATACGAATATAGGAATGCTTTTATTCGTAAATTCGTAAGAGATTCGTAATTCGTAGATGTTTCTTTTATTCGTAAATTCGTAAAAAATCGTAATTCGTTGATGGTTACCATCTAATGCTATTTATATGTGACCTATAGCGTGTGGCGCATTAAATTTTTTCCACCGCTTCAGTGAGGAAAAACTTTCCATTTTCTATCCAGCTCTTCAAAATATTAGCAATCTCCTTTGCCTTGTAATAACTGGAAAGAGAAACACTGGGTACCTTTTTATCTCCTATAACAACCGAGCCACTTTTTAACTCCTCATAATTTACTTCTCCTAAACTCTTCTCCTCGCCATAAGGATAATCTCGACTGTAGTCAATAACCTGAGTATAGATATCTCTGTCCTTTATCGCTGTCGATTTTATCACCTTCTCGTCAAGAATAGGAATAGGGAGACCAATGCCTACTATCAGCGTTGCTCCATAGCCGCAAAAAGAGGCGCCGCGCAGCCATTCTTTATTCATCTGCTTTAAATCTCCGCTAACTCTCAGGGTTATTGCCGGAGAGAGAGGCACGCCTTTTCTTCTTTTTACATCTTGTTTGCTCTGGGTGCCCGCTCCAGAGATATAACCAACTCCGCCACCTAAAAATATGCGCGTGCCGATGCCGATTGTGCGACAAAAGGGGTCATTTAATAAGGGCGAGAGTTGCCCGGCACTGCAATAAGCAATATTTCCCAGATTTGGCTTGAGCACTCCCATATAGGTATAGAGTGTTCGGGAAGACAGATTTACTGCCGCATTATAATTCTGATAGCAATTGCGAGGACTTACTAAAATTGCGTCGTTGAAATCTTTTAGTTTGACCTTTTGATTTAATTCCCGACGGGGATAGCAATCCGTGCCATAGCCGATTGCCCGGAGAGTAACTTCTTTACCGGCTACCAAATCCTCAATAAGATGCCCGCCGCCGTATCGGAATTCGCCGGGATAGATTTTATTTAGGGGGTCTCCTTCAGGGAGTTGGGCTGCTCCTAAATAAAGGTCAGCGGCGGCTAAGCCGGCATAGAGTTCAATATCATTGAGCCATGCCTTTTGAATCTTTATCTTGGGCTTTGGCTGTTTTAGATTCAGAAAAGC
>JAGGUG010000111.1 GCA_021158625.1 Candidatus Omnitrophota bacterium
ATCCTGCTTCTACTGCATCAGCCAGTTGACCGGTATTGCCCATTGTGCTGCCAAAAACAATGATTGCCTTTGCCATTTTTCACCTCCAGTTCCTTATAGGGGCGGACTCCTTATAGAGGCGATAGAGGAGTTGCCTCTAATAATACCTATAGAGAAGTTGCCCTTAATGATACTTTAGAGAAGTTACCCCTATATTACTTCTCCTTTCTCGCGAACCGAGAGCCGAAGCCCCGAAACTTCGGGGCTGAGGATAGGAAATCTGCAAAGCAGATTTTATTATCCACCCTTTTTCTTTATGTTAAATCAGTTTATTTATACTACATCTTATCAGATATGTCAAGGAGATAAAATTATTTGTTTACATCCTTTTGGGAGCAGTGATTCCCAAGAGTTCCAAGCCCTTTTGCAAAACTATTTTTGTGCAACGAACTAATAGCAGACGGGCAGAACTTAGCTTCTTATCCTCTGTGACTACTCGATATTCATTGTAAAAACTATGAAAAGTGGAAGATAGTTGGTATAAATAGGTAGTAAGGCGATGCGGTTCTAATCTCTGAGCAATTGTCTCCAACACCTCAGGAAATTCTTCTAATTTTTTGATTAATTCTATTTCCTTTTTTTTATTTAAGAGAGGTCCTAAGTCAGCGATGTCTTGAAAGTGAGCGCTATTTTCAAGAGTCCCCTTTGCAAACTCAATGATACTGCAAATCCGAGCGTGGGCATATTGGATATAGTAAACAGGATTATCTAAACTCTTTTTCTTTGCCAATTCTAAGTCAAAATCAAGATGGCTGTCACTGCGTCGGCTAACAAAGAAAAAACGCGCCGCATCCCTCCCAATCTCCTTAAGAAGTTGGCGCAAACTAATAAACTCCCCTGCTCGCGTGGACATCATCATCTTTTCTCTGCCGCGGTATAGGGTTACTAACTGGACAATCAAAATAGAAATAGTTTCTAAAGGATATCCCAACGCCTCAACTGCCGCTTTGAGGCGGAGGACATAACCATGATGGTCGGGTCCCCAGAGATTAATAACCTTGCTAAACCCACGCTGGTATTTATTCTGGTGATAGGCAATATCAGGGGCAAAATAGGTCCATTCACCGTTGCTCTTTATTAGGACGCGGTCTTTATCGTCGCCAAAAATAGTGGATTTAAAAAAGGTTGCCCCCTCCTCCCTTAAAATATATCCCCTTTTTTCTAATTCTCTAATTACCTCTTTGATTTTTTCTGAGGATATACTTCTCTGGCTAAACCAAACATCAAACTCTACTCCGAAATCCTGCAAATCCTTTTTTATCTGTTCTAAAATCTGTCTCATAGCAAATTGAGCAAAAAAATCTACATCCTTCTCACGAACTTTTTCTTTATATTGCTCAAAGATAATCCGGGCAATCTCCTTGATATAATCGCCCCGATAACCCTCACGCGGAATAGAAACCTTCTCTCCCAAGATTTCTAAATACCTCGCCCGTGTTGACTCTCCCAATAATTTTATCTGGTTACCCTCATCATTAATATAGTATTCTCGAGAAACGCTATATCCCTGGTCCCCTAAGATATTGGCTAATGTATCGCCCAAAGCGGCTTGCCTCCCGTGGGCAATATTCAAGGGTCCCGTAGGGTTAGCGCTTACAAACTCAATATTTATTTTCTTACCTCTGCCTAAATCTGACGATCCATAGAGTAAACCCTTTTTATCTATCTCTGCAAGAACAGGAAATAAAGAACTCTCTTTGAGGAAGAAATTGATAAATCCTGGAGGGGCAAATTCAACGCCCCTAATTCTTTGGACGAGAAATTCATCTTTATCTAATTCTCTTCTTAACCCCTTGATAATGGCTTTTCCTATCTCCTGCGGATTTCTCCTTAAGTGGCTGGCAAGCTGCATTGCTGCATTTGTAGAAAAATTGCCAAAATCCTTTTTTGGTGGCTTTTGGAGAGAAACCTCTATCTCCTCTCCAAAATTCTCCTTTGCTATTTTTTTGATTAAAGTTGAGAGTTTAGTTTTGAGCATATCTTAAAGGTCACCAGTTGCCAAGTCACCAGTGGGGACTTTATTTTACTCCAAACAACCCCTTTGCATTCTCCGTCGTTATCCTCACCACCTCTTCAAAAGAAACATTTTTTATCTCAGCCAACGCCTCAGCTACATAGCGCACATAGGCTGGTTCGTTTCTCCTGCCCCGCTTTTGCTGGGGAGCTAAAAAGGGACAATCTGTCTCTAAAAGAATTTTATTCAAAGGGAGAAAACTGGCAACCTCTCTTGTTTTCTGGGCATTAGGGAAGGTCAGATTACCGGTGAAAGAGATAAAAAAACCTTGGTTAAGAACTCGCCTGGCAACCTCTTTATCTCCACCAAAGCAATGAAAAACGCCCTGGCTCGCCTCTTCTTGTTCTAAAATCTCCAGAGCGTCCAGGTAAGCATTTCCATTATCCCTGCCTGAGCGACTATGAATAATCAAGGGAAGGTGGTTATCTTTGGCTAAACGAATAAACTTACGGAAGGTCCTTTCTTGAGTCTCTTTAGCAATCGGATTTTTGAAATAATCCAGTCCTACTTCTCCAATGGCTACTGTCTTTTTATCCCTAACTAATCCTCCAAATTCTTCTATTCTATCCTCATTGGCATAATGAGGATGAACGCCGACTGCCGTATGAATAAAACTGTATCTCTGGGCTAATTTCAGGGCTTCTCGGCTATCTTCTAAATTTATTCCTACATCTATCAGATAATCAACCCCCTTCTCTTTACTCCTTAAAATAACCTCCTCTCTATCAGAATCGTAATTAGAAAAATGCAGGTGAACGTGAGTGTCAAACATTGACTCGTGGAAACAGGGGTTTTCCTTTGTTAATCTTATTCTTACCTAATTGCTGAATTATTGCCTCTGCTGTTTGGGGCATAAAAAAAGAGATGTCCCTGGCAATCTCTCGGATTGCCTTAACCAAGAGCCCGATAAAATATCTAAGTTCAGAAAGTCTATTTTCTTTGAATAAAATCCAGGGCTTTTTGTCTTCGATGCTTTTGTTGGCTACATTTATCCGTTCCCATATTCCCTTTAAGACCATACTAAAATTCAATGCGTTCATATCCATTTCTAAAGGCAACTCCTTTTGCAATCCTTTTTTGTCATTCGTCATTTGCTCACTAACTTCAGGAATATTACCTTGAAAATATTTTTCCACCATATTAAGCGTCCGGTAAACAAGATTGCCTAAATCGTTCGCCAAATCGCTATTTAGTCTTTTAATCAATGCCTCTTCTGAGAAATTTCCATCTTGGCCAAAAGGGATATCGCGTAATAAAAAGTATCTGTATGCGTCTACACCAAATTTATCCACCATCTCTTGAGGGTCAATCACATTACCGCGCGTCTTGGACATTTTCTTTTTATCCATCAGCCACCAGCCGTGAGCAAATATCCTTCGGGGAGGACTTATCCCTAAGGCATATAGCATAATTGGCCAGTATACTGCGTGTTGCCGCAAGATATCCTTTCCAATCAGATGTAAATCTGCTGGCCACCAGCGAGAGTTATAGACACCGTCTTTAAACTCACCAACCGCGCTAATATAATTCATCAACGCCTCAAACCAGACATAGGTAACATAGTCAGAGTCAAAGGGCAAGGGTATTCCCCATCTTAACCGTTTTTTTGGTCGAGAAATACATAAATCAGTCAATTGCTTTGATGTGAGAAAACTCAAAATTTCCTGGCGAGAGCTCGCGGGTCGGATAAAATCTGGATTCTTTTTAATATATTCAGTCAACCAATCTCGATATTCGGGTTTAGACAATTTAAAAAAATAGTTCTCTTCCTCAATCCTCTCCAAAGGTCTTCTGCAATTGGGACAATTTCCGTCTTGAGCATCCATCTTTGTCCAGAAGGTCTCGCAGGGAGTGCAATACCAACCCTCATACTTTGCCAAATAGATGTCACCTTTTTTGTAGAGTATGTTTAATACCTTTTTCACTGTAACGATGTGTCTTTGTTCAGTGGTACGGATGAAATCATTATAAGAGATATTTAGATTCTGCCAAAGGTTTTTGAACTTTCCCACCATCTTATCGGCAAACGCCTGAGGAGTTAATTTCGCATTGTTAGCGGCCTTCTCCATCTTTTGTCCGTGTTCGTCAGTGCCAGTTAAAAACCAAACATTCTCTCTGCCCAAAATGTTCCGCATATAGCGGGCAAGACAATCGGCGGCAATATTGGTATAAGAATGACCAATATGCGGTTTTGCATTTACATAATACAAAGGGGTGGTAATATAAAATTTTGCCATTGTCCTGCTCGTAATGAAACATTCAAGTCAGACTTGTTTGTTTCATTAAGTTAATCTAGTGGCTTAGTGGTCTACCTCGCTCATAGGCTTCAACACTCCATCGGAGTCCTTGAAGGCCGACTGCTGACCTTCTGCTGTGATTTGATTACTATCTTTATAATTAGGATACTCATAGGCTAAACAACACATTAATCTGCCACAAAGCCCGGAAATCTTGGCGGGGTTTAAAGGAAGGTTTTGTTCTCTAGCCATACGCATCGTTACTGTGCCAAACTCCTTTAAAAATTTAGTGCAACAGAGAGGCCTCCCACAAGGGCCAAACCCTCCCTTCAGCTTTGCTTCATCGCGTACCCCAATCTGACGCATCTCTATTCTTATCTTGAATACAGCCGCTAAATCTCGCACCAGCTTTCTGAAATCTATTCTCCCTTTTGCAGTGAAGTAAAAAATCACTTTACTCCGGTCAAAAGAATACTCTGCCTGGATCAGTTTCATATCCAACTTGTGCTCTTCTATTTTTTTTAAGCAGACCCTAAAGGCTTGCTTTGCTTTTTTTTCACTCTCCCTGATTTTTTTTAGATCAGCATCCGTAGCTTTGCGAATAATTCTTCGGAGAGGTTGCTCAACATCGCTATCTAAAATCACCTCGCGCGGAGAAAGAATTACCCCATAATCCAAACCCCGTTCTGCTTCAATAATTACATAATCTCCTATAGCCAAATTTAGGCCATTGGTGCTGTAGTAAACAATCCCTCCACCTTCTCTAACTTTTACTTCCACGACTTCAAACATTCAGTAAGTTCGCAACTTACGGAACGAAGTGAACGTAAGTTGCTGAACGCATTGAACCCAGCACTAATTTTCTACTTTGGTTAAGCATCCTGAAAAATTAGTGCTGGGAAATTCAACCATACAATTTAGTCTCCCCCGAAGTTTCGGGGTCGCCTAAATTGTGGCTTCATTTAGTTTTAACCTCATACTCGCAAAGGCGATCTTGGGATTGACATTATGTTTCAATAAATTATTTGTTTGATTGATTATCTCTATGTTTTGCTCTAATTCTTCACAAGAATATCTCTCTGCTTCCCTTTCTATTGCCTCTACTTTTCCTTTATTAAACAAAAATTTTTTGTTCCTGGATAACTTAAATATTAAAATATCCCGCCACCAAGAGAGCACCCGCCGGAAAATCTCTTCCCTTTCTTCTTTTGATTTAGTTAATAGGTCTTTCTCGTTTTCTAAGGAGGTTAACCCTGTTAAATCCCCCGATGCAATGTCGGGGGAATTCGCCATAGGCGAATTATTTAACAGGGTAAATCTAACTATCTGGCAGCGCGAGACTATTGTCGGCAAAAGACCCCTTATGTTATTGCTAAAGATAATTAATAAAGAATGGGCAGGTGGTTCTTCCAATGTCTTTAATAAGGCATTAGCCGCTTCCTCTGTCATTAGTTCTCCCCTTAGTATAAAGGTTACCTTCCATTTAGCTGAATAAGGTTTAAGCGAAATCCAACGCTCGAGTTCTCTAATCTCATCTATCTTTAAGGAACCCTCGGGTGCAATTATCTTTAAATCCGGATGAGGGGGATTTGTTGAGCAACCGAGCATCTGAGTAAACTCCAGAGCCACCCTCTTTTTCTCCTCTTCATTTTCTCCCACAAAAAGATAACTATGAGATACTCTACCTTTCTTTATTGCTGTTTTGAAGAAATTTAACATAGAATAAACAGTTGGCAATTGGCAGTAGGCAAAATACCAGTAGGCAGTTGGCAGTTAGCAGTAGGCAACTTCTTGCATACTAGCTTTCCCTTGCCTACTGCCTACTGCCTACTGCTAACTGCTTTCCCTTGCCTACTGCCTACTGTAAACTGATTTAGACATTAGAGCAATTAGAAATTAGACATTTCTCTAATATTTTCCTTATCTTGCTTTCAGTTTCCTTAATTCCTTCCACCTTTACTACCTTTATCCGTTCCGGCTCTTGAGCCGCTAACTTCAGATAGCCTGCCCGGACACGTTGATGATAGGCAAGAGGCTTCTCTTCTATACGGTCTTTTTTCTTTGCCCTTCGCAATCCCTTACTTACATCTATATCCAAAAGAATAGTGAGGTCAGGCTTTAATTTAATAAAACTGTTTACCCCTTTTATAAAATCAATACTTAGACCATCTCCATACCCTTGATAGCAGATAGTAGCGTCTAAAAAGCGGTCGGTGATAACTATTTTCCCTCTGGCTAATTCTGGTTTTATTATCTCCTTTACCAACTGTGCTCGACTGGCAACGAAGAGAAATAATTCGCAATAGTTGTCTATGTTTCCATATCGGCCTTCTAATAAAATCTTTCTTATCTCTTCGCCAATCTCAGTCCCCCCGGGTTCACGGGTAAACACTACGGAAAATCCTTTTTCTTTCAGAAATTCAATGGCTGATTTTATCTGGGTAGATTTCCCGCTACCTTCTCCTCCCTCAAAAGTAATAAACTTTCCTCGTTTCATTATGCCTCGTTTCACTCGGCATATGATTACAGTGATTAAATACGATCACGGCGATAATCTCACCGTTGCAATCGTATTTTCCTATCGTTGCAATCGTTGTTCTTCATCGCTGTAATCACTATTTATTTTATATATCACCTCTCCCTTCCTGCCCATTTTTAGTGTTTCTCTAGCCAATTTCTCGATGTAAAAATCCTCTTGATACCTCCTCTCTTGTTCTTTCAAGTCTGCATTTTCTTTCTTTAATCTCTCAATCTCCTGCAAAAGCAGTCTATTTTGCTCACGTATTTGCTGGAGTTTAGAAAAACCGGGAGCAAATATAAGGGATAGAATAATAAAACAAACAAAAGCGCTAATTATTCTCTTTTTGGAAGGGAGCATATTTCTCCACCATAAACACTTTCTTTCAGCTGCTCCTCAATACGCAGAAGTTGATTGTATTTGCAAATTCGCTCACTGCGACAGAGTGAACCCGTTTTTATCTGCCCACTGTTTGTCCCCACGGCTAAATCAGCAATGGTGCTATCCTCGGTTTCTCCAGAGCGGTGCGAAATTATCACCCCGTAATTGTTCTCCTGAGCCGTCTTTATTACCTGTAAAGTTTCTGTCAAAGTGCCAATCTGGTTTAATTTAATCAAAATAGCGTTGGCGGCTTTTTCCGCAAAGCCCTTTTGCAAGCGTTTAATATTGGTAACAAAAAGGTCATCACCGACAAGCTGAATTTTAGCCCCTAATCTCTGGGTTAATTCCTGCCAGCCGCTCCAATCGTCTTCGGCTAATCCATCCTCAATGGAAATAATCGGATATTTGGCAATCAACCCTTCATAAAAATCAATCATCTCTTTAGAATCCATTTCTTTAGATTCAAAGATATACTTACCTTTCGCCTCCGAGAAGAATGAACTTGCTGCCGGGTCTAATGCCAGGGAAATATCCTTTCCCGGCTGATAACCACTCTTTTTAATCGCCTCTATAATTAAATCCAAAGCCTCTTCACTCTTATCTAATAAGGGTGCAAATCCTCCTTCGTCTCCTACGCTGGTGCTCATATCCTTCTCTTTTAACAACTTTTTCAACTGTTGGAAGGTCTCGGCGGCCATCCTCAAAGCCTCCTTAAAACTCTCTCCACCCCGGGGTACAATCATAAATTCCTGCAAATCCAGAGGATTATCAGCGTGCATTCCACCGTTCAAGATATTCATCATTGGCAAGGGGAGAACCCTTGCTTCGCTTCCGAATAACTCACTAATATAGCGATAAAAAGGTATTCTCTTATCTAAAG
>JAGGUG010000052.1 GCA_021158625.1 Candidatus Omnitrophota bacterium
TAACCGCAACCGAAACCCTTAGAGGCAACCTTCTTGGAGCTTGTAGCTTGCAGCCTTTGTAAATGACTGATAATGTAGAGAATTGGTTAAAACTTTCTCTCTCTACTCAAATAAGAGCAGAAGGGAAGGCCCTTATCGAGTCGTTCAAGAGCCCTGAGCATCTTTTTAATGCCTCACCAAGGGAGGTTAGGCAAAGGGGTTTCAAGGCAAAGATTGCCGAGGAACTCCAGAGAGTAAAGAAATATGATGTTAGTAAAGAATTGTTTTTGATAGAAAAGGATAAGATTAGAATAATCACTTTGTTAGATAAAGACTATCCTGCCTCTCTTAAATCAATTGCTTCTGCTCCTTTAGTGCTCTATGCTCAGGGAGAAGTTTTGGCTCAGGATTGTTTTGCAATTGCTATTGTAGGAAGCAGATTGTCTTCCTTTTACGGGATTAAAACCGCTGAAAGATTGAGTGAGGAGTTATCCTATAGAGGCTTTACTATTGTTAGCGGGATGGCCCGGGGGATTGATACCGCCGCCCACAAAGGGGCATTAAAGAGCGGTGGAAGGACGATTGCTGTGCTGGGATGTGGTCTGGATATTGTTTATCCTCGGGAGAATAAAAAACTGAAGGAGGAGATTATCCACCAGGGAGCAGTTGTTTCGGAGTTTCCTTTGGGCACACCTCCGGAGAGGTTTAATTTCCCAATCAGGAACCGCATTATTAGCGGGCTTTCTTTGGGGACAGTAGTAGTAGAAGCAGCCAAGCACAGCGGGGCTTTGATTACGGCAAATTATGCCTTGGAGCAGCAAAGGGAGGTTTTTGCTGTACCCGGGCATATTGATAGTCCAACCAGCCAGGGCACGCATCAGATTCTTAAAGAGGGAGCAAAGCTTGTTGAGGATACCGATGACATTTTAGAGGAACTCCAGCCGGTAATAAAAAGCCATTTAAGGGAGTTGAAGAAAAAGTCTTCCTCCTTACCACCCAGGTTAAATTCTGAGGAGGAAAGGATTTATAATCTTCTCTCGGCAAGCAGACCTAAATGTGTTGATGAACTCAGCAAGAAGGTTGCTTTTCCGCCAGGGCAGGTTTTGACTATTCTTTCAATGTTAGAACTGAAGAAAATAGTTAAACGGTTGCCAGGACAGAGATTTGTAAAGAATTGATGGTGAGGTTATTCTGGACCTTTGAAGAAAATGGCGAGATTTTTAGTAGTGGTGGAATCGCCGGCAAAGGCGCACACAATCAACAAATTTTTAGGGGCAGATTATGAAGTAGCGGCTTCAATGGGCCATATTAAGGATCTGCCAGAAAACGAAATGGGCGTGGATATTGAAAATGATTTTAGACCGCACTATATTATTATCCCCCGTAGCCGAAAGATAGTTTCTAAACTGAGAGAAAAGGAAAAGGGAAAGGAAAAGATATTTCTTGCCCCTGACCCTGATCGCGAAGGCGAAGCGATTGCTTTCCACCTCTCTCAGATTTTTAAAAATAAGAATATTTTTCGGGTTAGTTTTAATGAAATCACCCGCGAGGCAGTTGTTGAGGCGTTTAGAAATCCAGACGGCATTGATTTAGATAAAGTAAAGTCCCAGCAGGCACGCCGAATATTAGACCGCGTTGTTGGCTATAGCATTAGTCCCTTACTCTGGAGAAAGGTTGCCCGGGGTCTCTCTGCCGGCAGAGTGCAATCCGTTGCTCTGAGATTTATTGTTGAACGGGAAGAGGAGATAAGGACATTTCAGCCCGAGGAGTATTGGACGATAGCGGCGGAGCTTCGCAAAGCGCAAAGCGCCCCGAAGGACAAGCCTACAGGGCAGGCAAAGCGCAAAGCGCAAAGAGTAAATGCTGAAGAGAAATTTGTTGCTGAATTGAGGAAGATAGAAGATAAGAAAGCAGAAATAAAAAATGAAGAAGCCGCGAATAAAATTACCGAAGAGTTAAAAAAGGAAAAATTTATTGTTTCCAAAATAGAAAAGAAGCAAAAAAAACGAAATCCCTATCCTCCTTTCACCACCAGCAAATTACAGCAGGAGGCTTTTAATCGGCTTCGCTTTTCGGCCAGCCAAACAATGCGTATTGCCCAGCAGCTCTATGAGGGGATTGAGATAGGGGAGGAGAGAGAAGGGTTGATTACCTATATGCGCACAGATTCTGTGCGTTGCTCTGAGAATGCCTTGGTCGAGGTTAGAAACTATATTAGAAAGAAATTTGGTCAGGAATATTTACCTGATGCTCCCCAGAGATATAAATCTAAGGTTAAGACCCAGGGGGCTCACGAGTGTATCCGTCCAACCTCAGTATTAAGAGAGCCAGAGCAAATAAAGGATTTTTTAGATGAACAGCAATATAAACTTTACAAACTCATCTGGGATAGATTTGTCGCTTCTCAGATGAAACCAGCCCTGTTTCTGAGCACCGGAATAGAGATAATTGCCGGAAAGTATCTGTTTCATGCCTCTGCTCTTAAGATAGTCTTTCTTGGCTTTCTTTTAGTCTATCCAGAGGGGAAAAACGAGAAAGGTCTTCCTGAATTAGCAGAAGGAGAAACCTTAGAGTTATTGAAATTAGATAAAAGCGAGCATTGGACCAAGCCACCAGCTCGGTACTCAGATGCCTCTTTGGTAAAGGTTTTGGAAGAGAGAGGAATAGGACGGCCAAGCACTTATGCCCCGATTATCAAGGTTCTAATAGAGCGCAGTTATATCCAGCGAAAAGAGGGCCATCTTTTTCCCACAGAGTTAGGAATAACCGTGGCAAAGCTGCTCATTATTCACTTTCCAACAATCTTAGACCCGGAGTTTACGGCGAAAATGGAAGATGATTTGGATAAGGTAGAGCAAAGAGAGAAGGATTGGTTAAGGATGCTCAAGGATTTTTATCAGCCATTTTTAGAGGATTTAAACAGGGCAAGAGAGAATATGCGCGAGGTTAAAAAGGAGGTTGTTGTCACCAATAAAATATGCGAGAAATGCGGCCGCCCGATGGTAATAAGATGGGGAAGAAAGGGAAGATTTTTAGCCTGTTCAGGTTTTCCGGAGTGTAAAAATACCCGTCCGATTTCTACCGGAGTTAAGTGTCCTGAGGAAGGTTGCGGAGGAGAATTGATAGAAAGATACTCTAAGGGTCGGGTGTTTTATGGCTGCTCTAATTATCCCAAGTGTAAGTATACGACAAGGGAACTCAAATGAAGCCACGATTTAGGCGACTAAAAGGAGACTAAATTGTATGGCTGAATTTGACCCAGCACTAATTTTCCGCTGTGGCTAAGCATCTCTGAAAAATTAGTGCTGGGTTCCTTGTCCGGCAAAGCCTTGGCGACGGCGGAAATGCGCACAGCGATTTACGAGCACTTCGTTCCGTAAATCGCGTGCTTATTGAATGACCTGGGATATTATGAAGTTTTTGACCTATTTAGAGGCGGAGAGGAATGCCTCGCCGCATACCCTGAAGAATTATCATATCGATCTGAAAGAATTTGAAAGATTTTTGGCCGAATTTGCCCGCCGAAGCCCTGAAGGCTTTCGGGAGGAAGGCGGACACTATTCTCTTTCGAGAGTAACCCCTTTTGTAATTCGTGAATGGCTTATTTCTTTAAATAAAAGAAATTATTCCCGGGCTACGATTGCCCGTAAGTTGGCTTCTCTGCGCTCTTTCTTCAGATATATGAAACGTACAAAGAGATGTACTCTCAATCCAATGGTGGGAATCTACAATCCTAAGCAGGAGAAGAAGCTTCCTACCTTTTTAAGCGTCGATGAAGTATTGGAGCTTATCAATGCTCCTCTTTCCGAAAAGGATAAACTTATCCGTTTGCGAGATTATGCCATATTGATGCTTCTTTATGTTAGTGGGATAAGAGTAAGCGAGTTGGTAAATTTAGAAGAGGAGGATGTTGACCTCCTATGGTCGCGTCTGGAGATTAAGAAAGGAAAAGGGATGCGCGGGCGTTTCGCACCTATTAATCAGCGAACTAGCCAGGCAATTAAAGATTATCTGATAGAGAGGAAATCAAGGAACCTCCCTCCCCCGGCCTGTGGGACGGGCAGGGGTAGGTCGAAAAAAATATTTTTAAGTAGAAATGGAAAGGATCTCTCTGCTCGCGATGTCCAGAGACTCATTGATAAATATATTAAGAAGATAAGTATTCAAAAAAGGATTTCACCCCATAGCTTAAGACATTCCTTTGCCACCCATCTTTTAGATAGAGGAGCAGAGCTAAAGGATGTGCAAGAGTTGTTAGGCCATAGGAGCATTGCCACTACTCAAATCTACACCCATATCAGCAGTGCAAAGATGAGAAAGGAGTACAATAAGGCACATCCGCGGGCATGAACAGGTTGCAAGCCACAAGCTATACCCTAACGGGCACAGGCAAGCTACAAGGGAAAGCATGTAGCCTGCAACCTGTAGCCTGAAGCTTGAATGAATTTTTTTTTAACATTCAAATTTAGCGCTCTGGCGATTGCAGAGATATTTTTGATTGGTCTGGCGGGATTCGTCTTGGCAAGAAAGGGAATTATCTCAACCCAAGGTTTAAAGACGCTAAGCAGATTGGTTGTTGAGGTGAGCCTCCCGGCCTTGATTTTTTCTCGTTTGCTTTCCGATTTTAATTTTCAAAGATTTCCAGATTGGTGGCTCTTTCCGCTTATCAGTTTTGGTTTAACTTTGTTCGGTTTAGCTATTGGTTATCTTTTTCTAAAAGCAGATAAATCCTTGTCGCAAAAGAATGAATTTCTAGGGCTAATTGCCTTTCAAAATTCAGGCTATCTTCCCCTTGCTTTAGCTGCTACTATTCTTCCCCCCTCAGAGGCAGACCAGATGTTTATCTATATCTTTCTTTTTTTATTGGGTTTTAATGCCTTAATCTGGTCGTTTGGGGTTCATTTGCTCTCTAAGCATAGAGGGAAGAGATTTGAATTTGGTAGCGTGTTCACTCCTCCACTCTGGGCAACTTTAGGCGCTCTTTTGATTATCTTTTTAAAGGCAGAGAGTTTTGTTCCTCGGATAGTTTTAAAGCCCCTGGCGATGCTCGGTGCTTGCGCGATTCCTTTGGGGCTAATGATAGTTGGGGGGAGTTTAGCCTTTGTTTCCTCAGAGGGCAAAATAAGAAAGAGGTCGCTGATAAATTTGGGATTAGGGAAACTGATTATTTTGCCAATATTGGTTTTTCTTTTTATTATCTGGATAAAGCCACCCCGCTTAATCGGGCTTCTGCTCCTCGTGGAGGCAATGATGCCCTCGGCAACATCTCTCTCAATAATTGCCCAGCGCTACTCTGCGGATTGCGATTTTGTCAATCAGTCAATTCTTTGGACACATCTACTTAGTTTAATAACAATTCCCTTGTTTTTGAGTTTATTCAGATATTTCGTTAAATTCCTGCCCGACGGATGGTAGGCGGGCGACTATATCGGAGTGGCAAAGCCGTTATTTAACGGGGCAAGATGAGAATGAATTGCATATTCGCTCATAGGGGACTTGAGCGTAGCTCAAGTATAAACGCAAAATTTTCTTAATTGAACAAATTTAGGAGAATTGCAAAAGTTCTGTTTAGAATTCAAAACAAGAAAATAGTTTTCATTACTAATGAAAACTATTTTAAGGGCAAAGAATGGAGAAAAAACTTTATATTGCCGTGATTGGTGGCCACAGATGCGATGGAGAGATAGCCAAGATTGCCGAAGATGTGGGTAGAGGAATTGCCGAGATGGGAGCGATTTTGGTCTCGGGTGGCTTAACCGGGGTAATGGAGGCGGCTTGTCGGGGAGCAAAATCGGCTGGAGGGACAACTGTCGGCATTCTTCCCGGGAGTAACAGAAAAGAAGCCAATCCCTATGTAGATTTTCCCATTCTTACCGGCTTGGGTTATATGCGCAATAATTTAGTGGTCAAAAATGCTGATGTAGTGATTGCCATTGAGGGAAGAGAAGGGACACTTTCTGAAATTGCTTATGCCTTGCAGATGAAAAAGCCAATTATTGGGATTAGTACCTGGGACATTCCGGGGGTAGTTAAAGTTAGAGATGCGGAAGAAGCGATTGAGAAAACAAAATGTCTAATGTCTAATTGAACCATCAACGAATTTACTAATCTATACGAATATACGAATGTTTTTATTCGTAAATTCGTAAGGGATTCGTAATTCGTAGATGTATCCTTTTAAACTATGTTTCTTTTCTACAACCTAATCTTTATCTTTTTCGCCTTTATCTATCTTCCCTATTTTCTTCTAAAAGGGAAGTATAAACAGGAGGCGTGGATGCGCCTGGGCTTTTTTTCTTCCTCTCTCCTTGCGAAGATAAAAAAGCCCACTATCTGGCTTCACGCTGTGAGCGTAGGAGAGATAAGTAGCGCAGTTTCATTGCTAAATAATCTAAGAAAAAAATATCCAGGATATCAGTTGGTTATCTCCACTGTTACTACTACCGGGAATAGAATTGCCCAGCAGGTTGCCTCTGATAAAGATTTGGTAGTTTATCTGCCTTATGATTTGAGTTTTATTGTTAATAAAGTAATCAAAAAATTTTCTCCGCAGTTGTTTATAATCTTAGAAACAGAAATCTGGCCTAATTTGATTAGCATTCTCTCAGAGAAGAGGATTCCTTTACTCATTGTTAATGGGCGCATTTCAAATAAATCTTTTAAAAAATATCAGAAGGTAAAATTTTTGCTTTCTCCTGTGTTAAGAAAGGTTAATTTCTATTGTATGCAGACAAAAGAGGACAGCCAGCGAATAATCTCTTTGGGCGCGCCGCAAGAAAAAGTTGGTATAACCGGCAATATGAAGTTTGATTTGGAAGTGGGGGGAGATAGATACAAAAAAAGCGATTTAGGATTAAAAGAAGAGGATATTCTTTTTGTTGCGGCCAGCACTCATCGGGGCGAAGAAGAGATAATCTTAGGAATTTATAAAGAGATAGATAGAAAAAATTTGCGTTTGCTTATTGCTCCGCGGCATATTGAAAGAACGGCGGAGATTGAAAAAGTCGCCCAGAAGCAAGGTTTGGCTACGCAACGAATACCGAATTTAAATAAAAACCCGCTCCCCGCTTCCCCCTTCCCGCTTCCCGTTCTTCTTCTTGACACCATTGGTGAATTGAGTTCCTTATTTAACATTGCCGATATTGTCTTTGTCGGTGGGAGTTTGGTAAAAAGGGGTGGGCACAATATCCTTGAGCCAGCATTTTTTGGCAAACCAATTTTATTTGGTAGGTATATGTTTAATTTCCAAGAGGTTGCAGCTTTGTTTTTGCAGGGGAAAGGAGCAATCGTTGTAGATAATGCCCAGGAGCTGAAGGAGGCAATCTGCAATTTATTAGATAACCGGGGGCGAAGAGAAGAATTAGGCAAAAGAGCAAGGCAGATTTTAGAGGAAAACCGGGGGGCGACGGAGCGGAATATGGAAGTTATCGGGCGATTTATGCCAAAGCCCGTTAGAGATGTTGCCGAGTAATTCTATCCTGAATTATGGAAATTTCTCTTACATTGCCAGGGGATTTCTAACAGGGTAAATATGTTGAAATCCTATCTCTACAATTTACTCAAGACCAAAAAGACAAGCTTTATCGGTAATATTATCAAATTTTTCCTTTTATTGCTTTCTTATATTTACTATTTGGTAATAGAGATAAGAGAGAGGCTCTATTTCTGCGGTTTATTAAGAGCCTCTAAACTTGACTGCAAGGTCATCAGTATAGGAAATATTACTCTTGGGGGAACAGGAAAGACACCAATGGTAGAGTTTTTGGCAAAGGAATTGGAGAAACGAGGAAGGAGAGTGGCAGTGTTGGGCCAGGGATATCAGCGCAAAGCGCAAAGCGCAAAGCGCAAAGCGCGAAATCCCTCTACCCTCTACCCTCTACCCTCTACCCATCTTTTAGGTGATGAAGGAGCGTTTTTAAAAGATAAATTGAGAGGTATTCCCCTGCTGATTGGGAGAGATAGAATAAAGAACGGCAGAGAGGCGATTGAGAAATATAAAGCAGATACACTTATTTTAGACGACTCCTTTCAATACCAACGGCTAAAGAGGAATTTAGATATTGTTCTTATTGATGCTACCCATCCCTTTGGTAATGGCTATCTGTTGCCACGGGGATTTCTGAGGGAGCCACTCAAAAGCCTAAACAGGGCAGATTTTTTTATTCTAACCAAGACCAATTTAGCCGGAGAGGAGGAGGTTTCCTCTTTAAGAGAGAAATTGACAAAGCGATTTCCCCGGATTCCCTTTGCTGAAGCTGAATATAAGCCGATATATCTCTTTGATTTGCTCCAAAACGAGAAAAGAGATTTAAAAGATTTGGTCTCTCAAGAGGTGGGTATCTTCTCGGCTATTGGGAACCCGGAAGCTTTTCGTCGGACTGTAGAAAGCCTCTGTAGAGTAAAAAGCGAGGTTGTCTTTCCCGACCATCATCACTATACCCTTAAAGACATAAGAGAGATAATTGATATTTGCTTAGAGGAGAGTATCCATATTATTGTTACCACCGAAAAGGATGCAGTAAAGATAAAAGATTTTCTTCATCTTTTTCCAGATTCTCTCTCCCTTTTTTCTTTGGAGATGAAAATGGAAATAACCCGAGGAAAGGAGAAATTGAATGTTGCTGTTAATTCTGCGATTTTTAATTAAGGTTGCTAATCTTTTGCCATTTAGGTTTTCTTTGTGGTTGGGCAAAATGCAGGGTAGATTGGCTTATTTTCTGTTTTCCCACCATCGCCAGCTCGCTTATGCCAACATCAGATTTTTCTTAGGTAAAGATAGAAAGGAAGCTCTCAGGATTGTCAGGGGCTTATTTGAAAATTTAGGAGTATCTCTCAGTGAAATCTTCCGATTTTTTCGACTCAATAAACAGAATATTGACTCCTATGTGGATTTTGAGGGGTTGAAAAACTTAGATGCCGCTCTCTCCAAGGGCAAGGGGGTAATTCTGCTTACCGCTCATTTAGGGAATTGGGAGATTAGCAGTGTTGCCTTGAGTTTAAAAGGGTATTCGATGAAGGTGATTGCCCGCCAGCAGAAAAATAAGCGAGTAGATGAGTTATTGAACTTTTATCGCCAAAGTAGCGGGATTAAGGTTATTAAAAGAGGAATGGCTTTGCGGGGGGTTATTCAAGGGTTGAAGAATAATGAGATAGTGGGTATCTTGGGAGACCAGGGGGGGAAGAATAAGGATGTTTGTGTTAGATTTTTTGAACGCTATATCTTTCTGCCCAGTGGTTTTTTAGATATTGCTCTTAAAACCGGAGCAACAGTTTTGCCAGCATTTATTTTCAAGGATAACAAGGATAAAAGGAAATATAAACTAAATATTGGTTTCCCTCTTGACTGCCAGGGAAGAAAAGAGGAGATTGTGCAGAGGTATGTTCATATTCTCGAAGGATATGTATCTTCTTTTCCTGAGCAGTATTTATGGATTTATAACTTCCGCAAGTTTACCTTTTCCAGAGCAATATTGATTTTGGACGACGGCAAAGCCGGCCATCTAAACCAAAGTCGGGCGGTTGCTACGCAGTTCGAGAAGGTTCAATTGGAGAAGTATCCTGAGATTTTTAACACCTCTTCTGGTTCTCTGAAAGTAATTATCAGAAGAGTAGAATATAGAAATAGACTAACTCGCTTTTTACTGACGCTTTGCTCTGTGTTTGCTTCTCGGCGTTGTGCCGGCTGTCTCAAATGTTTGCAATTTTGTCTTACTAAAAGGTCTTATAACGGATTGGTGCAAGTCCCGGCTAATATAATTATTTCCTCTGGTTCTTCCCTGATTTCGCCGAATATCTTCTTAAAACAGGAGAATTTTGCCAGAAATATTGCTGTTATGTCTCCCCCTAAATTTTTAAGGAGGTTCTTTGATTTAATCATTGCCCCACTCCATGACCATCTGCAAGGGAGAAATACTCTTTCTATTTTAGGTACTCCTAATTTAATTACCCCCCAGGCGGTAAAAGCAGCGGCTAAAGAGATGAGAAAGGAATTGGCTCTGAGAAAAGATTTGATAATTGGCGTGTTTATTGGTAATGGTTCTTATTCGCGTTTTCAGAAGCTCTTGACAGAAATTATAAGAATTTCTAAAAGACTGGACGCCGAGCTTTTACTCACTACCTCTCGGCGCACCTCTCGCCAGATTGAAAGATTGCTCAAACAGAGATTGGCCGATTTCTCCCTCTGCAAGTTGCTTATCATTGCCAATGAGAAAAATATAGATAATGCTGTGGCTAAGATATTAGGTTTAAGTAATTTCGTTATTATTAGTGCCGATAGTGTTTCTATGATTTCCGAAGCTGCATCATCAGGAAAGCCCGTGATTGTTGTAGATATAGGAAAGAGCGAGAAAAAGAAAAAAGAGTTTCTGAGGAAGTTAGAGGAAGAAAGGATTATAGATTTAGTCTCTCCTGATAAATTGGAGCAGAAGATTATTGAGGTTTGCACAGAAAAACGAAAAGCGATAATTCTAAATGATAAAGAGAAGATAAAAGAAAGGCTTGAAGATTTAATAAACTGATTATGAGAATTCTGCAAATCTTACCCGAACTCAATGTGGGCGGAGTGGAAACCGGGGTAGTGGATTTGGCAAAGGAATTGGTTAAGAATGGCCATCACTCGGTAGTTATTTCCAACGGAGGCTCTCTCGTAGCTAAATTGACTCTAAGAGGCAGTAAGCATTATCGGCTCCCGGTGCATAAGAAATCCCCGTTTACCATTTTAAGAATGATTAGCAAAGTAGCCAATATTATTGAAAAAGAGAAAATAGAGATTGTGCATGCCCGTAGTCGTGTGCCAGCCTGGATTGGTTATTTTGCCGCGCGGCGCAAAGGGGTTAGTTTTATTACTACCGCTCATGGGTATTATAATAATTATTTCTTTAGTCGGGTAATGGGTTGGGGCAAGAGAGTAATTGTGCCGAGTCGGGCAATCGGCCGACATATGATTAAGGATTTTAAGGTCCCTCCTCAGAAGGTAGTTTTAATTCCCCGGGGAGTGGATTTAGATAAATTCCCCCTGTTAAATAATTTCACCAAAGGTGAAATTCCGCCAAAGGCGGATTTAACAGGGTCAAATCTCAATCTTTCAAGACCTCAAAAGAAAAGCGGAGTTGCCACAATTGGTTTAATTGGCAGAATAACCCCGGGCAAAGGGCATCTTGATTTTATAAAAGCAGTTGCCCGGGTAGTGAGAGAAATACCCCAGTTGAAGGTGTTAATTGTGGGGGATGTTGCTCCCCGAAAAGAAAAATATAGAGATGAAATAGATTTGTTGGTAAAGCGGTTCGGTTTGAGTCGCTATGTCCATTTTCTGAGCTGGCAGAAGGATATTCCCAAGGTTCTTTCTCAATTAGATGTGTTAGTTGTCCCTTCTACAATTCCCGAGGCTTTTGGGCGGGTGATAATTGAAGCGCAGGCCTCCGGTGTGCCAGTAATTGCTACCAATGTGGGCGGGATAGTAGATATTATTGAAGATAGACAAAACGGAATTCTCATTCCTCCCCGAGAGCCAGCCAAGATGGCCGAGGCAATTATTGAGCTTATTAAAAATAAACAACTTGCTTTTTCATTGGCGCAAAAGGCAAGGGAGAAGGTAGAAAAAGAATTTAGCCTGACAGGGATGTTTAAAAAAACATTAGAGCTCTACCAGGAGGTTTCTTCTCAGAAGAAAATTCTAATAATAAAATTGGGTGCTCTCGGCGACCTCATTTTAGCTGTCCCTTCTCTGCGAGCGATTCGTAAAGAGTTCCCTCACCAGCATATCTCTTTGTTGACCGACGAGAGGGTTTATGGGATTATCTATCAGTGTCCCTATCTAAGTGAAATAATCGTTTATCAACGCAAGGGGAAAGGGAAGATAATCAGAATACTCAAGTTAGTCCGGAGACTAAAACAAGAGGATTTTGATATTGGTATTGATTTGCAGAATAACTGGCAAAGCCATCTTATTCTTTATCTAAGTAAGATTTACAAAAGATATGGCTATAATCGCAAAGGAGGATTTTTGTTGAGCGATAAGGTAGATTTCCACCCCCGGGGTGCAAGTAAAGAGGTTCTTCCGCCGGTAAAGCATCAGTTGCGTTTGTTAAGTCTATTGAACATTAATCAAATAGATGAGCGCTTAGAACTGTGGACTTCGCCAGAAGACGAGAGATATATAGAGGACTTTCTTAGCGAGGAGTGGATTGGCAGGGAGCAGAGGATAATCGCTATAAATCTATTTGCCCAATGGGAGACAAAGAACTGGGATTTAGAGAACCTTTCGCAATTGGCAACTAAACTGATGAAGCTCTATTCTGCTCGCATAGTTCTCATTGGAGAAAGTAGATATAGAAGGAAAAGCGAAAAATTTCAATCTTTGCTAAAAGCGAGGGTTGTTAACGCCGTAGGAAAGACAAATTTGGGAGAGCTTGTTTATTTGCTTAAAAGATGCGACCTTTTGATTACCCCGGATAGTGCGGCGATGCATATTGCCGCCGCTGTGGGAACCCCTTTTGTGGCTTTATTTGGGCCAACGGAGCCCCGGCGTCATCTTCCGCCGGCAGAGAGATTTAGAGTAATTAAAAAAAATTTGCCCTGCAGCCCTTGCTACAGGCATAATTGCCTCACAAAAAAGTGTATGAGAAGGATTAAAGTAGATGATGTCCTTACGGCAGTGAAGGAGATAATATCAGATGAGAGGTAAGCAGGGAGCTGTGAGACACATTGGTTTTAAGATTTTTCTGTTTGCTTTTTTAATTCGCTTCATCTATTTAAACCTTCTTCTCCAGAGCCCCCATTTTTTTCCTTATGGACTTGCCCCTGCCTTTTTTCACTCTTGGGCAAAAGAGATAATGCAAGGAATCCACAATAATCAACCCTTTGTTGCTTTGCCGCTTTATCCCTATTTTTTAGCTCTGCTTTATAAAATTTCTAACACAAATTTATACTTTGTTTATTTTGTTCAGATTCTACTTTCTTCTCTTAACTGTTCTTTGATATATCTTATTGCTAAACGGCTCTTTAATCCAAAAGTCGCTCTTGTTGCCGGTTTAATCGCCTGTTTTTATGGAATGTTTATCTTTTATTCTTGTATTTTTGTAGGGGTAACTCTGGCAATATTCTTGAGTTTGCTGGGGATTTTTATTTTAACTAAAGATAAAGAATTAACCATTTTTTCTTCTCTGGGCGCTGGTTTGCTTTTAGGCCTTTCTTGTTTAGTGCGCTCAACTAACTTTTTATTCTTTATTTTTCTTAGCCTTTATTTTTTAATCAGAAAGGAAAAGTAAACCCTGTTAGAAATAATCCCGTTAGGCGGGATGTAGCCGCTCCAGCGAGGATTTCTAAGAGGGTAAAATTTTTGATTATTTTTATTCTCTCTTTTCTCATTTTTCCAGGATTGGTTTTAATCAGGAATTATAAAGTAAGCAGAGAAGTAATCTTTACTGCCCACAGCGGAGTAAATTTTTATTTAGCCAATAACCCAGAGGCAAAGGGAAGCTTCAAAGGGCTCTTGGGTAGAAGCAGCAAGGAAATTTTAGAAAATGGCCGCTTGCTTGCCGAAAGAAGATTGGGGAGGCCTTTAACATTAGGGCAAGTCTCTCATTTTTGGCAGAAAGAGGCGATGGAATTTATTAAGCGAAATCCCTTGTCTTTTCTTTCTCTTTTATTTAAAAAGTTTTTTCTCTTCTATCAGGCAGGAGAGATTCCCGATGTGGAGAATTATTCTTTATCGCGAAGGTATCTCTTGCCGTTTTTAAAACTGCCCTTTTTATCCCTGCGTCTGATTTTGCCTCTGGCAATATTCGGATTCTTCTTAACACTCAAGAAGAAAAATCTGCTTTTACATCTTTTCTGGCTCTCACAGAATCTCTCTCTATCTTTATTCTGGGTCAATACTCGTTATCGTCTGTTAACCGTTCCGATTTTTATTATCTTTGCTTCTTTCTTTTTGATTTGGTTGACAGAAAAAATTAGACAAAGGAAGTATAAAATTATTTTTCTTTCTTTGGCTCTAACTCTCCTTTTGGCGGTTTTAGTTAATTTAAGAAAGGGAGAAAAAAGAGAATCGCTTGCAAATTTCCATTATAATTTAGGGATTGCTTACTCCCGAGAAAAAGAGTATAATAAGGCGATTGAGCAATTGAACAGGGCTTCTGTTTTACAGCCAAACGCAGCGGCAATTTCTTTTGCCTTGGGAACAGTTTATTTCCAGAAGAAAGACATTGCCTCTGCTGAGGAGTGTTTTAAGAAGGCATTAAAGATTTATCCCGATGCAAAGACATATTATAATTTAGGTTTTATCCATGAGCAAGAAGGAAAGATTTCTTTAGCAGAGCAGGAGTACAGAAAGGCAATTGCTTTAAATCCCTATTTTCTATCGGCGCACTACAAATTGGCTCAACTTTATTTAGAACAAGATAAATTAGAACTTGCTTTAGAAGAGATAGAAAAAGTTTTACAGCAATCGCCTCAGAATAAGGAAGCAAATGAACTTAAAAGGAAGATAATAGTAAATTTTCCTATTTCTTAACCAGATTTAATTGTTTAGTATAGTTAATAGTTAAAAGGAAACCTTTAAAGTAAGGTAGAAACTTATGCCAGATAAACTTTTAAACTCCCTTAGAAGTAATTCCAAAGACTTTTGGGATACCACACCTTCATTGCGGACTTCTAAAGGCGCGAAATTCTCTGAGAAAGGCTTATTTTTATTTCTTTGTTTGCTTCTTATTTTTGCTACTTTTTCTATTGCCGGCACAGAGATTAGTGTTGGCTTTGCTTTTTTATTCTTTATCTTGAAGAAGATCCTTGAGAGACCGGGGTGGAGGAGGATAATTCCTCAGACAGGCTTGAATCTACCCATATTCTGTTTTCTGGCCGCTTGTTTAGTCTCTTCTATAATCAGCATAGAGCCAAAAAGGAGTTTTTACGCGTTAATCGCCAAGACATTAGAATATGGGGCTATTTATTTTCTTTTTATAGAATCCATCGGTGTTAGTAGAAAAAGATTTAATATTATTTTGATTTTGTTATTTGCTTCTTGTGGGCTATCGGCTGTTAATGGACTTTTTCAGCAATTCCACGGCGTAGATTTTCTCCGCCAACGTCCTCTGGTCCACGGCTGGCTCACCGCCGGTTTTAAATACTATAATGACTTTGGCGGATATCTGATTTTGGTTCTGCCCCTGATTTTGGGTGCGTTTTTCTGTAAAAAAATAAAATTAAGTATTCGCTCTTTTGTTATCCTACCTTTAGCAATCTTAGCCGGGCTATGCTTAGCCCTGACTTATTCCCGGGGTGCCTGGGTGGGATTTGTTGCTGGGTTTATTTTTCTATTTATCTATATCCTTATTTACTTGGCGAATTCCAAACAGAGAATATATCTTCCTATTTTAGTTATTGCTGTTTGCGCACTTATTATCTTTGTTACCCCTCCGGCGATGAAAGAGAGGGTAACATCTATTTTTCAGATGGAGAGTGTTGGTCGCTTAGGAAAGAACGGTTTATGGATGCAGGCAATAAGTTTATTTAGGCATAGAGTTTTTTTTGGTCAGGGCTTGGGTATTTATATGAATATTGCCAGTGGTACCTATGCCCATAACTGCTATCTGCAGATGCTCGCCGAAATAGGGATTGTCGGATTGCTATCTTTTTTCTGGATTATTGGGAGATTATTTAAATCAGGCATCAGGAGTTTTAAGGAGAGCAGA
>JAGGUG010000127.1 GCA_021158625.1 Candidatus Omnitrophota bacterium
CAACGAAACAAAGTGCAGTTGAAATAATAGTAGTGGATAACAATTCAACTGATCGTACAAAAGAAATTGTTGAAGAATTTAAGAAAAGGTTTACCCCGTTGAATGTGCAACTATTCAACCGGGGTCCGGAGAGATCAGCCCAGAGGAATTATGGAGTAAAACAAGCAAAAGGAAAATATATCTTATATTTAGATGCAGATATGATTTTATCTGAAAATGTAATAAAAGAATGTGTAGAGAAATGCCTGCCCTGTAGGAAGCCAGAGGCTTTCCTTCAGGGTGAAAGTGAGGAGTTTATTGCTTTATATATTCCAGAAAGAATAATTAGCTTGCTACATAATGAATCTATTGATAATCTCCTTGACAATCGCTGCAATCACTTTTATAATCTCCGTAATCAACCCTTTTTAACAAGGGTTCGAGATTTTTACCCTGTTAGATGATTCAATCTATCTAATAGGGTTGAGAGAGGTTTTTATAATGCTACAGTAATAGATTGCGTGAGGTTTGTTTGTAGAGATAAATTCTTAGAAATAGGCGGATTTGATGAAAATTTAACTGGTCCTGAAGGCCTGCCCTGTTAAATAAAATGGCTTATTATGTGTATATTTTACAAAGTCAGAGAGATAAGAAATTTTATACGGGTTATACGAAAGATTTGAAGAAAAGGCTGAGATTGCATTATCAAGGGAGAGTGGTTTCTACAAAAGACAGAGAACCTTTGAAACTTATATATTTTGAGTGGGGTTTAAATGAAAAAGATGCTATTCACAGAGAAAAATATTTAAAGACCACCTATGGTAAAAGATATTTAAGAAATAGATTAAGAAATTATTTAACAGGGTGAAGATTTTGATGGAAATAAATATTTTCTTGACAAATTCTTTAAGAAAATGTAAACTACAGACAAATGAATATCATTTTTCCTGAAAATTTACTACCCCGACAGATTCTTTCTAAGATAATTCTGTATCTTGAACAAGATAATATTATTTTGCTAACCGGTGCAAGACAGACTGGGAAGACCTCGCTTTTATATCTATTGATTAAATATTTATTAGAAGAAAAAAATATTGCTACTTCTCAAATCATTTACTTTGATTTAGAGAATATCTATGATTTTAATCTCTTAGAAAACCTAAAGGATTTTAATAAATTCTGGCAAGTGTTGAATGATAAAGGTATTGACCTGAAAAAAAGGGTGTTTGTCTTTATCGATGAAATACAACATCTTACTAATCCCTCCTCTTTCTTAAAATACCTGTATGACCACTATAAACCAAAACTTAAATTTATTATTACCGGCTCCTCTTCCTTAGAGATTAAAAAGAAATTTACTGATAGATTAACTGGACGAATTTATCGCTTCATAATTAAGCCACTCAATTTCAAAGAATTTCTCGAGTTTAAAAATGAAGGGAGTTTAAAAGAGATCCTTTCAAAATTTAATCTTAAATATTGGATCTCCACTCTGCATCCCGAAGATGAGATTAAAAGGTTAAAGCCGTCTGATAAAGAAAGAATTAGTGAGCTTCTTATGGATTATCTAATCTTTGGTGGTTATCCTGCTGTTTCATTGAAAGAAAATCCTCTTATAAGACAGAAAGACCTTCAGGAAATATACTCTCTGTATATTAGGAGAGATATCCGTGATATTGGAGAGATTGACGATGTTTCCGGTTATAACAATCTTGTTTCTTTACTCTGTCTTCAAATTGGCAATTTAGTAAAAGAGCAGGAACTATCTATATCTTCGGGGTTATCTCGGCCAACTGTGAAAAAATATTTATTCTTATTAGAGAACACTTATGTTCTTAAATTGCTACCACCTTTTTTTACTAATAAAAGAACCGAGATTACCAAGACACCAAAGGTTTATTTTGAGGACGCTGGTTTAAGGAATGCAGCAATTAATAATTTTAATCCCTTAAGGCAAAGACAAGATAGTGGAACAATTTTAGAGAGTTTTGTCTTCAATCAGCTCAACGCAGAGAATGATTTTCTAGATAGAATTCGTTTTTGGAGAAGCCAGGCAAAGAATGAAGTAGATTTTGTCTGGCAAGAGAATTCAAAGGAGGTTTATCCTATAGAGGTCAAACTAAACTATTCCCTTAAGCAACCTTTACCATCTGGACTCAAGAGTTTTATAAATTTATATCGGCCTTCCAAAGGTTTCATTATTCATATAGGAGAATTTAATTCCTTGAGTTTTAAGAGAACAAAAATCTATTTAATTCCGGCATGGGCAATTTAACAAAGTTGGTAAATACCCCGTATAGATTCGTTATTCGTAGATTATGAAAGTATCAGTAATAGTGACAACCAGAAACGAAGAAGCCGACTACCACTGGTTTCGTAAAACGGTTTCGTCTGCAGTTAAGTATCGTTTATCGTAAATAAAAGGTTGCGTAAAAAAGACAATGAACGAAACCCAAGGACGAAAACCGATGAACGATGGACGATGAGCGATAAACAAGGCGTTGAATTAGGTTCAATAAATATATAGATAAATGTTCCAAAGATGATAAAATCATAAAAGAGCAATAAGATGAATAAATACAAAGTTATTGATTCCATTCTTCAGGAGGGAGAAGGGTATAAAGTGGAGTTTAAAGAATCTTTTAATAAATCTTTATCAAAAGAAATAGTTGCTTTTGCTAACTCCGAAGGCGGCAGGATTTTCTTAGGAGTTAGTGATGAAGGTAAAATAAAGGGAATAAAGATAACAAACAAGTTAAAATCGCAAATTCAAGACATAGCGAGAAACTGTGAACCTCCTATTAATCTAAATATGACTTCTACAGGCAATATTCTAATTATAGAAGTTCCAGATGGTAAATATAAACCTTATCAATGTAAAGAAGGATTTTTTATAAGGGTTGGAGCAACTACCCAAAAAATGAAGAGAGATGAGATATTAAAGTTCATTATTGCCGAAAGCATAGTGCATTTTGATAAAGAGATTAATTATAGATTTGATATTAAAAGAGATTTTGATAAAGAAAAGTTTAAACAATTCCTCAAAAAAGCAGGTATTTCGTTATCGGAAAGAAATTATAGGATTATTTTAGAAAACCTTGGAGTTGCCGTTCGGAAGAAGGGTAAATTTTTTCTTAATAATGCTGGCGTTTTGATGTTCGCGAAGAATGTTGCAAAGTTCTTTAGACAAAGTTTTGTTACTTGTGTTTTATATAAAGGCAATGATAAAGTAAAAATCCTTGACCGGAAAGATTATAAAGGCGATTTACTTTATAACTATAATCAAGCCCTAATATTTTTAAAGAATTATCTTCGCTTAGAATATGTAATAGAGGGAGCAGGTCCAAGAAAGGAAATCTTAGAAATTCCTGAGGAAGCTTTGAGAGAAGCCTTACTAAATGCTTTAATCCACCGTGAATATTATGATGAAAGAGTGGGCATATTTGTGGAGATATATGATAATAGAGTAGAGATAGTAAACAAGGGGAAGTTGCTGTTTGATAAGAAATATTTAGGCAAACTTAGCGTTCCTCGCAACCCTATAATTTTTGACTTATTTCACAGATTAGGATTAATAGAAAAGGTTGGTTCAGGGATAAACAGGATTAAATCAGTTTGCAAAAGAAATCAGATAAAGGTTAAGTTTGACACAGGGGAGTTCTTTATAACTGTTTTTCACAGGAAAATTCTTGAAGATGAAACCACCCAGAAAACCACCCAGAAA
>JAGGUG010000060.1 GCA_021158625.1 Candidatus Omnitrophota bacterium
CCTTTTTAAAAGGTCGCTGAAAAAATACTTCAGCGACCTTGATTACGCAGATTTAAGAAAGATTACAGCGATTTTTTCAACACAAATTTAATCTCTGTAATCTGCTTTTAATCACTGTAATCAGAGATTGCTGGATTTTTCAGCAATCTCTTTAAAGATTTTCTATTCTTCCTGTTTTTAACATATAACAACGAACCGGCTCCGGTAATCAACAATGAAAAGAATATCGCTCCCCCTATAGGAAATGGTTCTTTTATTCCCTCAAAGAGTTCCCAATCGGCTTTGGTTAAAAAAGTATCTCTCACCTCTTCCCACATTACTCTGAATTTATCCAATTCTTCTTTTGTGGCTGAGTTTTCTACTTTTACCTTCTTTCTTAATCCAAAGAAACCTTCAGGATAGACATCATCTCTCACCTGAACTTCAAACTCATCACCTGTAGATTGGCGAATGATTAGAAAATTCCAGTTATCTATGTCTATATCCTCACCTCTTTTCTTTTTCTCAGGGATGGATAAAACAAAGTTTTCTTTACCCACTATATATTCAAAACACTGCATAGAACCAGGACTGGGCAAATGGCTAATAATTTTAATATCGTTTCTTTGGGGAATTTCTTTACCCCATAGTTTTTGGATTCCTAAAAGCACTGCTCTGAATGCACAAGATATGCAGGGGCATTTACCATCTGCCCCTCTAAACTCTTGCTCTATTATTTTGTCTATCTCTGCATCGCTTTTCCCCTCATTTTTCAATATCCTCCTTCTTACTTCTTTTGTTCTTTCGTTGTGATATTTAGCAACATCCTCTATTGTTATCTTTATTTCTGTTCCGGCGTCATTTAAGATAATCGGCTTTAGTTTAAACTCAGGCGCTGGCCTTGCCCCCGGCATATGGGCCTCGGCAAGCCTCAAGCCCCAGGCTACAGGCTTCAAGATGCACACAGCAAAAATAACAATCAGTATCAAAATATCATTTTTAGGTTTCATCATTATTTTTCTCTTTTATGAATATAATAAACTACTGCGAGAGAAAAAGGCAGGAGAAATATCGCCGGTTTATAGGGCGGGGCATAAGTGGCAAAAAATCCTTGCAGAGTATTAAACCAGGGTCCCTCCTCACCACCGGGTATGGACTCACAGAGCATCGCAAAGATATCACAGCCGGCAATAAGCCATATCAAAACACTCCCCATTACTACCTTTGAAAAGTGATGAACCTCTAAAATATCTCTACTGCCTGCCAGATAAAAGAACCCAGCGAATAAAATCACCAATCCTCCCCATCCGCCTCGGAATATATCAGCCGGGACTTCTAAAATTCCCAGACAAATACTCTTTCCGCCTATTGTTGCTAATATATCAGCAATTCCAAAGGCTAAACTGACAAGCCCTAAAATTCTAAAATATATCTGGATTAATTTCCTATTCATTCACGCCACTCCCAACAATCTCCATATCAAATGCAAAAGCCCACCGTAAACAAAAACTACTGTCGCCAAAACAACCAAACTTCCCAGTAACTCCCTCCAACCTTCCTTAAGCATCATTGCAAATGTTGCTATGCAGGGGAAATAGATTGATATAAGCACTACAGCGGTTATCATCTGGTATTTGGTCATTTCAATAACTGAGAGTTGAGCAACGGCTAAATCCTTTCGCAAAAAAGCGGCAATGAGTGGCCCTACTGTCTCCTTGGGCACACCAAACCAACCAACAAATAGAGGCGAGAGAAGATTGCTCAACCAGTTTATAACTCCGGCTAAATACAAGATGTTCACTATCGCACAGCCAACGAGAACAAAAGGCACTGCTTTTTTCAAAAAGCAGCTGGTTCGCAGCCACAGTTTCCTTCGCACATTCCGAAAGGTGGGCATCTGATAAGGCGGGACATCAATAAGAATTTCGGGAGATTTCCCTGGCAGGAGCTTGTGTATTATAAAACCGAAAATAAAATAGCCAAGAAGCAAATAAAGCAAAACCCAGCCCATGCTGGTCGGTATTACCTCCTGCATAATCCCGAGCTGTGCCCCGCAAGGGATAAATATTGCTAGGAGAGTCATCATCATAAATCGCTGTTTTCTTGTTTCCAGAATTCTCGTGGCAGTCACTGCCGGCACATTGCAACCCAAAGCAAGAATGGTAGGCACAACTGCGTATCCGTGTAAACCAATTTTATGTAATACTGTATCAATGAGAACTGCTAATCTGGGTATATAACCAACATCTTCTAACAATGTGAACATCAGATAAAATATAAACACCGCCGGCAGAACTACTCCAATGGCAACAAAGAGCCCGGAGGTAAGCATACCAAACGCCTCAAAGCAGTTGTCTGCCTGGGGATTTCCAATAAGGATGTAATAAAGCCAACCTGGGAGATTGGAAAAAATCCTTTGCATATAGGGCAGAAAATGCCCGTCGAATAACTTAACAAAGAAACCATCGGTGCACAGTGTCCCGGCAAATGAGCAAAATATACTCCAGAAACCGTACAAAACAGCGATGGCAATGGGAATGCCCGTTAACGGCTTAATGGTGAGGTCACCCAACGCATCCTTTAGTGTGTGCTTGTATTTGCCAAAGGTTAGGGTCCTCTTTGCTATCCTGTCGATCAAATCCCAGCGCTCATCAACATTCAACTTCATTCTTTACCCCTTACTTCCACTCCGGGTGTGGAAGTAAGCTTCACTCTCTCAATAATCTCCTTCACCTCAATTGCTCTCGCCTCTTTTATCCTCTCAACCAACTCCTTAATTCCCTCTCCGCTTATGGCAATTGTAGGCACAACTGGAACTCCAAGAATCTGCTCTAATTTAGTTACATCAATCTGAATATTTTTATCCTCAGCGACATCCCACATATTAAGAGCAAGGACAACTCGATATTCTCTTTCGATAATCTCGAGAGCGAGATAAAGACCGCGTTCTATCTTGGAGGCATCAAGAACACACACCACCAAAGCATCTTTGTTCTCGTTCAACATACTCACAGCCACTTCTTCGGCTTTGTCCTTTGGCTCTAAAGAAAATGCTCCTGGCACATCTATTATCTCAATATCTTCATCTTCTAATCGGATGTATCCCTTGGTGTAATCAACCGTGGTGCCGGGATAATTTGACTCAATAACATTTGCCCCGGCGAGGCGATTGAAAAAAGCACTCTTGCCTACATTGGGATGTCCCATCAGTAAAATTTTCTTCATTCAATAAGTCCACAACTTACGGAGCAAAGCGACGTAAGCTGTCTGGACGCATTGAACCCAGCACTTATTTACTAAACAATGCTTGAGGGCAAAATCATAACTTTTAGCTTATAAAATAGTTTTACCCAAAACAACACTTTGTAGTAAATAAGTGCTGGGAAATTCAACTAAACAATTTAGCTTTGGCTTTCACCCTCTTAAATAATTTCACCAAAGGTTTAGCCTGTTAAATAGTGCTGGAAGCAATTTAATAGGGTAAAATTCCCGCTTTGCGGGGTTTAACAGGGTGAACCTCGCTAAATTGTAGTTTCATTTATCTCCACCGTAATTTTCGCGGCTATACCCAGTCCTAAAGATGTATCAGCTCCATCTACTGATACTACCACCGGTCCTCTTACAGGTTGTTTAGTAATCATCTTTACTTTCTTGCCTCGCCTAATTCCCATACCGGCTAGTTTCTCCCGCAAATCTCCTTCAATATCAGTTACAACACCTTGTTCCTGATAAGTCATCTCAGATATCTTTTTCTTCATTGCCTTGCCTCTTTTCCTTGTTGTTTAATTTCTCAACAATAACCTTTGCGGCCATACCCCGACCAATAACAACTATATTTCTCTTCACTTCCAGGACAACCGGTCCCTGAGCAGAAGATATCACCTTAAGTGTGCTTCCTTCCTGAATCCCCCTCAAGGAAAGTCGTTGTCGAACACCTCGTCCGCCTTGGATAGCGGTAACCCTTGCCCATTCTCCTGGTTTCAAATTGATTAACATAAATAATTACTATTTGCGATTGTATCTCAATTGCAATTATACCATAAAAAAATTATCTGTCAACTCCCTTAGAAATTTTTTGTAAATAATAAAAATCTGGCCCATCTTCCCAGAAAATCTTTCTTTTAACCTCCCCCTGCATTATAAGCATTGTTTCTATATTTCTAACGGGCGCGAGAACCCTTTTTATTCATCCGGGCTAAACACCCACTACAATAACCCCTGATTCCCAATCTATGCTCCACGGGCTTGAAATTGTGCTTCTTGCACACCTCCTCCTGCAATCTTTCAATCCTTTCATCTCTAAATTCAATAATCCGACCACACTTTATACAAACCAGATGACCGTGATGCTTGTGACCAAAAATTTGTTCATAACTAACCTTACCTTGACAACGCAGGGTTTCAATAATCAATCCGCTTTCCACCAATAAAGGCAGGGTGCGATAGACCGTGGCCCGCGAAATCTGTTTATTTTTCTTGTGCAGCTTTTCAAAAAGCTGGTCGGCATTAAAGTGCTTGCGCAGAGAAAAAACCTCCTCCAAAATAATCTTTCTCTCGGGAGTAAACTTCAGCCCTTTGGACTTGAGATAACTATTGAACTTCTCTTCTTTGGTGAGCATCTGATAATATTACTCCACGCTGACAGTCACAGATGGTGGCGCAGGCATAAGTCGATAACTTCCTCCGCCAAAGTCATATAAGGCCAAACTCTCAGAGATATCAAAATCCATATTTATTTTACTATTAGCACCTTTTTTAATCACAATATTTATGGATTTTTCTTCGGCAGGCATAAATTCACCTTCGCTATACTCTCCTTCCTCTTTAGGTGTAGTAATACTTGCTATTCCATAATCTGAAGGAGGATTGCTAGGATCAAAAGCAGAAGTCGTTATAGAAGCTGTACCGTTGCTTGCGGTGGGGCTGGTACTGGTATAGTATGTTGTTCCTTTATAATCCACATACCCTTTCATCCTAAAAGTAGCGCAACATTCAAACTTAATCTTATTGTAGGTACCGGGGGTAAAACTTCCGGCAAAGAAGTTGCCGGCCGCTTCTCCGCTGGCTACAGCCGCGATATCAAAGGTTCTCGCTTCTGCCTTGACGAGCTTCCAAGTAGAACCTCCATCAGAAGAGATATAGAAATTCCTCTGGGTTACTTCATATACAGATGGAGTGCCTGTCGCAACAGGGGTAGGTTGACCATTCCCCTCTACTCCCTCCACAACTGAGCAAATGAAAAGCAAAACTGTAATTAAATATAGAATCCTTTTCATTTTTGCCTCCCAAATTATCAAACTTATTTTCTCCCTACCTCAATTGTAAGCCCAGAACTCTCAACCCACTTCTCCACCTCAATCTCAAAGTTTCTCTCTACCGGGTCAAGCGTTCTCTCGGCTAAATCTACCTCGGGATATGGCTCTGGAGCCACTTTCAAATTTGACCAGATGTCTTGGAAAGTAAAGCTGGTAAAGGGTATCTTGGCGGCAATCACAGTCTTGAATTCCTGGTCGCCTTTATTGTCGTCATAGGTCTCTAAATCAATGGTTAGATATTTGAGCGGTTTAATCTCAGCCCTTGCCTTCCAGCCGGCCTTGTCTTTAAACTGTTCGTAGTTATAGCGGTAGTAAGAACCAAAAAGCTTGAGCCAGGGGAGAAAAGGCACCGGCCCACCGAGCTCGGCGTCCATTCCGTCAACTGCCTTTTGGTATTCTGAAGATGTGCTTGTTTCGTGTACCAATCTCTTGGGAGAAAGACCAAAGTAGCTATTTACCCTTGCCTCCAGCATCTTGCTAATTGCTTCTAATCCTACACCAGCCCGATAATGCCGATGCAAATCCTGATAATCAAAAAAGGTATTTACGCCGGCTAAAAGCTCACCCTCAAACAAAAGTCGGCGGTAACCAAAACCCAGATTATAGGTATTGCGATAGTCCTGTAAGGAAATGCGCGGCTGGACAAAAAAGGTGTTCTCCTTGAGAAGGTCCTGATAGATAGGTTGAACCGTCTCCAAAAAGAAGGTCGGCTTCTGGTCGGTCTCAAACTCAAAAGAGAAATCAGTGCGTCTGAGCCACTCAGGGATATCTTCTTCGCCGGCATAAGAAGCCACAGATATGTAACTAAAAGATAAAATCAGACAGATAGCCAATAAGGATTTTTTAAATTTATTCATTTTTCACCTCCAATTTTTGCAAAGCAAAAATTGATTCTCAGGGCACGACCTTTGGGAGTGCCCGAAGGACCTGTTCAACTTCAGAAAATATATACCATATTTTCTTAGCCCTGTCAAATTCTTTGAGATTGCTAAAAATTCCGCTCGCGAGGAGAAAACCTTCGCCTTACGGCGAAAAGGAAGATGGAACAGCGCCCCGAAGTTTCGGGGCTATCCTCCTCGCTTGCTCGCTTCGCGAGTAAGGAAAGGTCCTTCGCTACACTCAGGATCAAAAATTTACGAAGTAAATTTTTGGCGGGGACGACGGGACTTGAACCCGCAACACCTGGATCGACAGTCCAGTACTCTAACCAATTGAGCTACGTCCCCAATAAAGATGCCCTTGCTGAAATCAATATCTCTGATTTTAGTGCGGGATTTCTATTCTTCTTTATAAATCAGTGGGTGCTTTTCCCAACACAACCCTAACCTCTTTTTCTCTGCCCTCATGCAAAATTTTCAGCACAACTCTTTGGCCAACTTGCTTCTGCCTGATAATTGAACCAAGCGATTTTCCCTCCTCAATCTTAACGCCATCGACCTCCAGAATAATATCATCTTCCACAATTCCCGCTTTGCTTGCCGGGGAGCCGGGAATAACCGCTAAATCCTCTGTCCTTTCTCCGCTCACGACAAGCGCCCCATAATCAACGGGCAGATTGTATCTTTCTTTTAATCCTTCGGTTATCTGCATATACCTTATGCCAAGAAATGGCCTGATGATCTCGCCATACTCTCTCACGGAATCAACAATAGTTCTTACCGCGTTGCTCGGCAAAGCAAAACCAATATTCTCGGCACCTCTTTCAACTGCGACATTCACTCCGATAACCTTTCCGGAGATATCTAAAAGTGGTCCGCCGGAATTTCCAGGATTGATAGCCGCATCCGTCTGAATAACACCTTCTAAAAGCTCTGAGCGCCCGAAAAAATCTCCGGCTACAATTGAACGGGAAAGTCCTGATATAACGCCGACTGAGACAGAATTGCGAAATTCCCCAAGCGCATTTCCTATAGCGATAGCAGTCTGACCCGGTTTTAAAAGGTCAGAGTTGCCAAATTCAAGATGAGAAAAATTTCTCCCTTTGACTCTAAGAATAGCAATATCAAGCATTGGGTCCCTTGCTAAAACCTCTGCCTTGTATTTTTTGCCGTCGTTTGTAAGGACTGTGTATTCGGCATCTTTATCGCTAACAACATGGCGATTGGTAACCAGCAAACCATCGGAAGAAACAAAAAATCCCGACCCGCCGCCAACCTTTCTTTTCTCTGTTCCTTTTTCTCTGTATAAAGGTATACGAAATCTAAAACCGCCTCCGCCAAAAAAATCATCGAAAAAGTCATCGCCGAAGGGGTTAAAATTCTCGTAATATCGCTCAATAATAGGCACATCTTTGGTAATGACAATTGAAACAATGGCTGAACTGGCCCTCTCAACGACATCAACAATCTGGGATTCCTCCGCCGCAGAATCGCGCCTTATGGGGATACTGGCTTCCTTGAGAGGACTCTCTTTGCCGAGGAGAAAGGAATTTAATAAATCTCGGTTTGTGGAGAGGAGAATTAGAAAACCCAGCGTTAAAACGCTAAAGACAATGGTACTGGTAATAATACTTACCACTATTGTTGTTTTATTTTTCATAATTGTTGATTTAAGACCTCCTTTGTCATTTTAACAAAACTTCATCTTCTTGTAAACCCCTTTATAGAGAAATGCAATCCTTCTGCCTCCTTAGGGGCTTGAGGGGTCGCTACCTTCTGCTTTTATCTTCTATTTCTTTTTTCTCTTTAGCCGAGAGTCTTTAACCCCAAATTTTCTTATTCATATTCCCTTACTGTCCATAACATACATATGTCTCATAGCCCTTGCAGAATATACAATTGCGGTAATCCCGGAATGAAACAAGATAAAAAATAAAGAGTACAGAGGAACCCCCAGTAAAATACTCACAAGGATGGGGATATTATACAAATTTCTTCTGCCGGCTATCCTTCTAAATTTCCTTTCAAAATTCCCGGCGTCATCTAAGCTTTTACCCATCGCCCTCCTAAATTGGTCATAGATGTGCCTGTAGAAGGCTATAAAAAGGATTATGAACATACAGAGGATTAGGGGAGTGGCACTCTGTGTAGAATTAAAGAGGAACCAAGACAGAGCTATAAACCATGAAAATTCAAATAAAAGATCAAAGGAATGTTCCAGTGAACCAATCTTTGAGGTTTTTAATTTCACCCTTGCCAATTTACCATCCAAACCATCGGCTATTCCGACAACAAAGGTTAAAATTGATCCGGGGAGTAAGTAACCAAAAAAGAACAAGGCAGTTACTGTATAGGCTAATATATTTACTATAATGGTTAGTTGATTTGGGGTAATATTAAAATTTGAAATCCAGGCGACTAATCTATTCTCTATCGGTTTATGAACATAACAGGCAAGGGCATCGGAGGGATTTTTACTGGCATTCTCAATTATAATTTCCCTGGCTCTTATCAAATCTTTTTTCGTATCAATATCTATCCACCAGGGCTTAATTTCTTTTCTCATCTTTGATGCGTAACTTTCAATCTGAGTGATATCAAAAATTTCAGCATCTAAATTCTTAGCAGCATTGGCAATACCATCTGCAAGTTCTTCTCTTTCTTCTTTTACTGCTTCTTCAATATAAGAAAATATCTTTGCCGAACAGAGAAATATGCCAGTATCAATGCAGTTTGATTCTCTTATGTTTTTACCTATCTTAACAATCCTTCCTCCCTCCTCTAGAACCTTTGTATCTCCTGATAGAGGTTTTCTTCTGTCAACAGCTAAAACTACTGAGCTTCTTGTATCATAATTGAGAAGTTCTCTCAGAATGCGCTCATCAAAGATATGGTCCGACATTAACAGAACAAAATTTTCATTCAATGATTCTTTAGCCTTCAGGGCAGAAACTCCATTTCCTCTTTGCCATTCTCTATTTTCAATATAGCTTATCTTTACCCCATACCTCTCCCCATTGCCTAATCCCTCTTTTATTTTTTCTCCCAAGAAGCCGGCAACTATCACAAATTCATCAATACCGGCTTGTCTTGCAGTTAAGATTACCCTCTCGATTAAAGACAAACCCAAGAGTTTAATCAGGGGCTTGGGCTCATCTTTAGTCAGGCCTTCAAGTCTCCTACCTTTTCCAGCGGCAATTATTAAAGCCTTCATCTCTCCCGTCTCCCCCGAATAAACTCCTCGACCATCTCTCTGGCTTTTTCATCGGGGAATTGCTCGGGTGGATGTTTCATAGTATATGCAGAAATTGAGGTAAGGGCACCTCCAATCCCTCTATCTAATGCCAACTTAGAGCATCTAATAGCATCTATTGTACAACCAGCAGAATTTGGCGAGTCTTCCACACTCAACCTCAATTCTAAATTCATTGGAACATCGCCAAAGATTCTTCCTTCCATCCTCAAGAAGCAGATTTTATTATCCTTTTGCCATGGTACATAATCAGATGGCCCTATATGAATATTTTCTGGCTCCAATGGTTCACTTAAAAGGGACTGGACTGCCTCTGTTTTGGAGATTCTCTTTGATTTCAATCTCTCCCTGGCCAGCATGTTCAGAAAATCTGTGTTTCCACCGGTGTTTAGCTGATAGGTTCTGTCTAATTTAACCCCTCTCTCTGTGAACAGATGTGTAAGTGCTCTATGGGTAATAGTGGCTCCAATCTGTGCCTTAACATCATCCCCTATTATGGGAAGGTTTTTTTGCTTAAATCTGCTTACCCAATTAGGATTGCTGGCTATGAAAACAGGGACGCAGTTTATAAGCCCAACATTCGCCTCTAAACAGCAATTTGCATAATATTTACTTGCCTCTTCCGAACCAACGGGAAGATAATTTAGAGCGATTTCGGCTCCGCTCTGCCTTAAAACACTTACTATATCAGTTTCTCTTTTATCTGAAACCATAAAGGTTGTCTTACCTGGGTATTCTTTCATATGGGGAGCAACACCATCCAGAACCCTGCCCATAACCACATCAACCCCAACTCTGGGAATATCCTCACAAAATACCTTGGTGCAATTTGGTTTGGCAAAGATAGCCTCACTCACATCCTTACCAACCTTTCGCTTATCTACATCAATCGCAGCCACAACCTCTATATCGTAGGGCCTATACCCGCCAATATCCCAGTGCATCAAACCAATTGCATCCTCCGGCTTTTTATCTCTGTAGTAATAAATCCCCTGTACCAGGGAACTTGCACAGTTTCCAACACCAATTATTGCTATCTTTATCTTTTTCATAGAACTCCCTCCTTTAAAACCATTATATCTCTCGTCGGCTTCCAAATAAGCCAACTAAGACAACTTCAATAAGTAAAACAAATCAATCCAATTTTAACTTTCTCTTCTATAGCCACGATTATATCGCATTGAAGTTAATAAAGTTTTGTAAGCGCCGCAACCTCCGACAACAAGTTTTAAACACACCTTTCTAAAATTTGCTTAAACCCCGCACAAACTCTGTTTCGGTGCGTGGATCAACCTTTTGTATAATGTAATGAATTTTACCCGCCTGCTTTGCTGCGAAGCGGGATCTGGGGTAGGGAGCGGCTTGTTCTTGGGCCGCGTCAGCGGGCTGAGCCGCTGGGTGGGTTAAACCGCACCAAAGGCGCGGCAAATTTTCTCTTTAGTTAATACTTTGGTAAGCATTGGTGGGCGATACAGGGCTCGAACCTGTGACCTTTGCGATGTAAGCGCAACGCTCTAGCCAACTGAGCTAATCGCCCAACCCAGCATTAATTTTCTGCTTTAGCTGACCTATCTGGAAAATTAGTGCTGGGTTGATCCTGAGCCCGATTTATCGGGGCGAAGAACCTTTTAAACTAGTTATAATTATAATATAGCTCTGCTAATTAGTCAACCACCCGATAATAAGCCCCTCTGCCTTTACCAACAATCTAAATTACTCTCACCTCTCCAAGCTTTGAAATTTATTGTGCAAGCGAGCCTCTTTCCGGAGAAGTGAAATCTTCTTTTTTACTCCCTTATTATAACCCCCAATCTTTCCGTCGGCTCTAATTACTCTATGGCAGGGAATTTCAGGGTCGCTGTTCTTATTCAAAACATTCCCCACTGCCCGCCAGGCTTGCGGGGAACCAACCGCTTCGGCTACCTCTTTATAAGTCATTGTCTTGCCGGGAGCAATCTTCTTAACAACCTGATACACCTTTTTCTGAAATTCGCTCTTCTTAATCCGCTTCTGACCTAATCTCTGTCTCTTGGCTCCCTTAGAAAGCCCCGCCTCTGCGTGAGTTAAAGCCCCCGTCCCTTTCCTTATAGGGGCAAATTCCTTATAGGAACGATAAAGAAGTTGTTCCCATTTATACTTGATAGAGAAGTTGTCCCTAAATTGTACCTTTCTAACGGGGTTTACTCCCACCCTTTCTCCTTGTTCTCCCAGATATCCTTATAAAGAATTTCGGAAAGAGCCTTTCTCCCTCTATCTCTTCCCTCTTCGGCTGGATAACCCAGAGGGGTCATTACCACAATCCTGTAGGGCTCAGGAACCTTTAACAACTCCTTTACTTTCCTCTCATTAAACTTTGCTATCCAGCAAGTCCCCAGCCCCTCAGCACAAGCAGCCAAAGTTAGATGGTCGGTAAATATCGCTCCATCAACTGCAAAAGAGGTCATATAATCGCCATGCTCTTGGTAACATTCCTTCTCATTCACACATATCACTATGACATAAGGCGCTTGGCTTAAATACTTCTGCCCATAGGCAGCTTCGGCGAGTTCTTCCCTTAATCCTTTATCCTCTACAACAATAACCCTCCAGGGCTGGATATTCTTCGCAGAGGGAGCTAAGCGAGCGGCATTTAATACCCTCTTGAGTTTTTCCCTTTCTACTTCTCTTGTCTCATATTCTCTTATACTTCTTCTCTTCTTAATTGCCTCATAAACCTCCATTTTGTCTTCCTCCTGTTTTGCCTTATTTAAAACTTAGCCACCGACTTGTCCTCCAAAAATATTGTTAAGCATTCATCTTTATAGAACTTATTGAGGGTTGAGTATAAAGCTAGATTTGGTTATAGAGAGCCTCAAGGGTACGAATACCTTAATTCCCTATTATTCCTTATAATTAGATATGTTATCACAGTCGGGAAAATAAAGCAATAGATTATAGTAATTTAAGGGAAAAGCTTTACTCACATATAGAAAGCCCTTTGACTTACTCGCCAAAGGGCCTTTTTGTTCAAAAATTTCTTTGCTTTGTTTAGCTCCTTCGCTCCGATAAATCGGGGTGCAGAATCAAATTTTGCGAAGCAAAATTTGGCGTCCTTTTCTTAGACGAACTCAGAACTTCTTTATTTGAATTGGATGGGAGTTTTGACATTCTATCAGAAAAAGTTTCAAATTAAACCTTTACAGGCTCTTCCTCTTTACTCTGGACAACGGCGAAGTCCACCATCTCTAACGGCTTCCTACTAATCCGTTTACCAACATCCAATATCTCCAAAGAAACTATTTTCCTATCTTTGGAGTAATCAAAGATTATCCCTTCGTTTTCTACACTATCGGCTATTTCCTCATCTACCAAAAACTCAATATTCATAATATCATGCTTGGGGTCATATTCAATACGCATCTTTACCTCCAATATCTCTTAATTTGACTTGTTAGATAAGCGGTTATTACTATTATTTTATCTTGTTCTTTTTCGCAAATCACTCTTAAAAGATATCTTTTACCCTCTATGGTATAAATCTTCTGCCTTACTTCTCGCTTCGCATATCCCTCAACTGTTTGATCAGGATCAAGAATTGCTTCTTCTATTAATCCCCGCTCAATCTTTCGGCGTTCTATTTTCTTTGAAGCTAAAGGAATTATCTCTATTTCCACTATGTCTATCTCAATTTAATCTATCCAGAGCGCTCTAGCTATCTGCCAAAAGGCTTTGTCTGGAAATTGGGTTTTACCATTCGTCAAAGGCAAATGATTGGCGTCCCCAACCGGATTTGAACCGGTGTTATCAGATCGAAAGTCTGGTGTCCTAGACCGGGCTAGACGATGGGGACAGAACCAAATTTTACCAAATTCGCCAGAGGCGAATTTGATACTGAAGAAGCAACATCAGGAGTTTCTGAAGGAGCTCTTTTAAGGTCCTTCGCCCCGATAAATCGGAGCTCAGGATCAAATTTTGCCGAAGGCAAAATTTGGTGAGCCGCCCGAGACTCGAACTCGGCACACCCGCCTTAAAAGGGCGGTGCTCTACCAGATGAGCTAGCGGCCCATAACTCACCTTTGGCAAATTCTTGCCAAAGTTGAGAAATTTCAAGTACCAAACATCAAATAACAAACCACCACCAATTTTTCAAATTCCGGACAATCCAGCAAGGTATTGTTCTGGTCGGTCATTGATTATTGTTTGGAATCTGTTATTTGGGATTTGAAATTTCTCAACTTTGACGAATGTTAAAGTTGAATTATACTTCCCTAATCTCTTCCTCTTTCTTCTTTAATGCCCTGTTTATCTCTTCAATATATCTATCGGTAATTTCCTGAACCCTTTCCTTCCCTTTAATTCTATCATCTTCGCCTATCTTCTTCTCCTTCTCTAAATTTTCTAAACGCTCATTTGCTTCTCTTCTCGCAGCGCGAATAGAAATCCTTCCCTGTTCGCTAATCTGATGGGCTAATTTAATTATCTCCTCTCTCCTCTCCGCATCCAATTGGGGAACCGTTATCCGAATGAGCTTCTTATCGCTCTCCGGGGAAAAACCCAGGTTTGCCTTCAATATTGCCTTCTTTATCTCCTTTATCGCAGAGATATCCCAAGGCTGAATAACCAAGAGGCGCGGGCCGGGATTAGAAATAGAAGCCAACTGCTTCAGCGGCACCAAGCTTCCATAGTATTCGACTTTTACATTCTCTAATATATGCGGAGAGGGGCGATTGGTTCTCAGATTAGAAAGCTGCTGCTTCGTGGCTTCTACCCCTTTTCTCATCCCTTCCTCCATCTCTTTAAAGACCTTTTTCTCTTCTAAATTTTCATCCATACTGCCTCCTTACTTGACTATTGTCCCAATCTTCTCGCCGAGTATCACCCGACGGACATTCCCTTTCTTCAACAGATTAAAAACAATGATGGGAATCTTGTTATCCATACATAAAGAGACAGCGGTGGCATCCATTATCTCAAGTTTTTTATTCAGGATATCAATAAAACTCATTTTATCTATCTTCCTGGCTCCTTTTACTTTTTTAGGGTCGGCAGAGTAAATTCCATCTACCTTTGTAGCTTTCAGGATAACCTCGGCTCCAATCTCCGCAGCGCGCAAAGCCGCCGCTGTATCAGTGGTAAAATAGGGATTGCCTGTGCCCCCGCCAAAAATAACTACCCTTCCCTTTTCCAGGTGACGAATCGCTCTCCGTCGAATATAGGGCTCGGCTAACTGCTCCATTTTAATTGCTGTTTGCAAACGGCTGAATACACCTAATTTCTCTAAGGCACTCTGGAGAGCCATTCCATTGATTACCGTAGCCAACATCCCCATATAATCAGCAGTCGCCCGGTCGATTCCTCCATCTGCTCCTCTTATCCCGCGAAAGATATTTCCTCCCCCGATAACCACGGCTACCTCGCTACCCAGGTCCTTAACCTCTTTTATCTGTTCAGCAATAGAAAAAATGACATTGGACTCAATCCCGTAGCTCAGAGCCCCCTGGAGAACCTCTCCGCTCAATTTCAATATAACCCGCTTGTATTTAGGGACATTCATATTCTTACCTCC
>JAGGUG010000074.1 GCA_021158625.1 Candidatus Omnitrophota bacterium
TGTCAACTAAACCTTGGCGATAGTCAGCCTCAGAATCTGGCTTAGGGAATTCAATGGGGCTAAAATCAACCCCGCTTATTTTATCTGTGTCGCTAACATATATTCCTTTACTTATTTCCTGAGCAGAGGAAGAAGGCGGTTGCGGATGCAACCACCTTCCTATTCTCCATCTACCCGAAAAGATATCGGGATTGGAGAAAGAGATGTTTTCAACCAAGAAGGTGAAGATGATTGTTAAACAGATGGATTTGCGGATAATTCTTCTTATCCTCTTTTTGGCTTCTGCTCTTAAAAAAAATAGAGATGCCTTATCGGAAGGCATCTCTACTTCCTCTTTTACCGGAATCAGGTTATCTGCATAACCTAAATCGGGTTCGCTTTCTTCCAAATTGTTGTCTTTTTTCTCTCTCATATTCGTCTTTTTCAGCACTTTAATTTTACCACTTTTCTAACTCTTTGTCAAGTGCTTCTTTTATATCTTTTTAAAACTTCTTATTAATGAGATAAATAAAAAACCGAGCCGCTGAGAAACCTAGAAGAAATCCTACAAAACTGCTTTCTCGGCAGCCCGGCTTTTTCGCCCCGACATTACCTCGGGACAAATCCGTAGCTTTGCGTCCCAGCACTAATTCTCTGAGAAAATTAGTGCTGAGTTGCCTTTTCGGGTTTCAGTCTCTACTATAAATATACCATATTTGGTGGCAAATTTCAAGGAACCTTGAAATTTCCCAAATTCCAAGCACCAAGCACCAAATAACAAATAAATCTCAAGCACCAAATAACAAACAATATAGTTCTCTTTGCTTCGGTCATTGAGATTTGGTTATTGGAATTTATTTGGGATTTGGAATTTGTGATTTGAGATTTACTCAACTTTGGCTTTGCCAAAGTTGAGTTAAAAGTATCCTTCCATCCACCTTTTTATCCTCTTAACGAACCCTTTGGCTTCTGCTCTTTCCTTTCTCTTTCTTAAACCGTATTTGACCAATCCTATTGCTGTGGTATATACAGGGTTATCAACAATCTCTTTTTCCTCTAAATTAGAATCATCCTTTTGCAACCGCACACGCGGGATACCTATCTTGGTCGGTTTCTCAAATATTTCTTCTATTTTTTCTATTAAACCGTCTGTTAATGCCCGGCCGCCGCTGATAACTATCCTATCGTAATCGCCAATTTTTTCTATGCTTTTTTTTACCCCTCCTAAACATTCAGGAAGATTGCCTTTGCATAAAAAAGTGCGGCAGAAACCCAAAATATTATTTGAAGAAAGCCCGAGGTTAATCGTCTGGCTGCCTATATCTAATAGAAGACTACGACCATCTTGCTCTAAGGCGCATTGACAGGCAAGGGGCACGGGAATCATTCCCTCAACTTCCCAATTAGAATAATTTATGCTCTTGGTTAAATTTTCTACTTCTCCTATTTTGGCGCTAATGATATGGAGGTGCACCTCTAGGCGGGTAGCGGTCATCCTCAAAGGATTGGCTATCTCCCCTTCTCCGTCAACAATATACTCTAAGGGAACGCGGTAGATAATCTGGCGATTCAAAGGCAGGCCAATAGAACTGGCTCTCCTGAGCAATTTATCTAAATGACTCTGGCGGATCTCCTCTCCGCGCGGAGAAAGATTAAGTGCGGCGCGATTAAAATGGCTTCTTAGAGTCTTCCCATTTATACTTGCAAACACAGAATCTATTTTCTTAACCGCCAAATTTTGTTTGAGCTCTAAAATAGAATTAACTACCTTGGCTAAATCTACTATTATACCCTGCCGAACCCCTTTTGAATCTACCTTCTGAAAGTCAATTATCTCCAGGTCCCTCTGGTCATTTACCCCGTTAGAAAGCCCAGTTTTTTTAACGGGGTTTATTTTGCCAATAACTAAACTAATCTTCCTGCTTCCGATATCTAACCCCGCAATCAATCTCATTTCCTTCCTACCATTATATCTTTAAATCTCAAATCAATATACTTCACATCCTGGGGGCGATGGAGAGGCAGAATTTCCTTCAAAAGTCTGATTTTCTTTTTTAAAGCATTCTTTGCCTCGTTATCCTCAGGTATATTTATTTTTATCAAAACGGTTTTTCCCGACCAGGCAGATAGATCAGGGCTGTCAATTTGCAAATAAAGGAGGATATTCTTAACATCTTTGACATTAATTTTTTTAAGCTTAAACCCCGTTAGAAGTAAGTCGCCAGAGGCGACTGCCCCGCCTGTGGCGGGGACTTCTAACGGGGTAAACTCGCCAAATGATGAAAGAAATTTGATTATAGATAAACCGCTATACAGATTTTGAGAAATATATCTTCTGCCTATCTTGGGTTCGCTCAGCGGAAAATCTATCCCTTCTATCAAAGGGAAGTTAGCAAAAGGAAAATTTTTGGGTCCGGGCAGAATTACCCCTTCTTCGTCTATTAAAAAGTATCTCCTAACTCCTATTTGGGCTACTGGTTTCCTCTCTTTTAATTGAATGATTAAAGTATCGGGAAAGCGACGGATAATAACCGCCTTTTTAATCTCCGGCTTCTCCTCTAATCTCTTGGAGGCTTTTTTTAGGTTTAAGGAGAATATACTGGTTTGTTCGCTTATATTCAATATTTTTTTTATTTCTTCCTCTTTTAGCCTGTAGCCTGTAGCTTGCCTGTGCCCGTTAGGGTATGGCTTGTGGCTTGTGGCTATTTTTTTTATTTTGAAAGCAGGATGAGTATTTAAAAAAGATTTGACACTCTTGGTAAAGAAGAAAATCACCAGAAAAAATATAATAACAATTAAGAAGATTTTCAAAAGATGTTTCTTCATAGAAATGTCCAATCAACGAATTTACGAATCTCTACGAATATACGAATGTTTTTATTCGTAAATTCGTAAAAAATTCGTAATTCGTAGATGTTTATCCAATGATAACTCTACTATCCTACTACATAACTCCCCAAAGCCTATCCCTTCTGTCTTAGCCGCTTTAGGAAGAAGACTGGTCTCGGTAAAACCGGGAATGGTATTTACCTCCAATACAAAACATTGATTCTTTTTATTTAGCATCATATCTACCCGCGCGAACACTGAACAACCCAGGGCAAAATAGGCATTGAGGGCTGTTTTTTGAACCTCTGCAGAAATCTCTTTGTCTAAAGGAGCAGGAACAAGGTATTCGGTCATTCCTGGTTCATACTTTGCCGCGTAATCATAAAATTTATTCTTGGGAACTAATAAGATTGGAGGTAATGCCCTTTCCGCTAATATACCTACAGTAACCTCTTTTCCATTTATATATTCTTCGACAATAACCTCCTTGCTGTATCCCAAAGCAGATTTTATCTTCTTTTCTAATTCTTCCTTGTCCGAAGTTTCGCTTCGGACATTTCTTCGATTTCGGACGATAGAAACACCAATGCTTGAGCCCTCGGAGGTCGGCTTTACTACTAAGGGAAACCCTAATCTTTTAATAACTAACTCAAGGTCTTCTCGGGAAAATCCGTTTTTCAAAACCTCATATCTAGGAATGGGAATATCATTTTGTTGAAAGATATTTTTGGAAAGAATCTTATTCATTGCCCGCTGGCTGGCTAAAACCCCAGAGCCACTATAAGGAATATTCAGTTCCTCTAACAGTGCTTGCATTCCACCATTCTCGCCAAATCCCCCATGCAGGGCAACAAAGGCAAAATTAATCCCGCTCTCCTTAATTTGGGTGGCAATTTCTTCTTTTTTTATTGCATTTGCTCTTTGCGCTTTGCTCTTTGCGCTTTGCTCTTTGCCTATTTCTATCCTCTTTACCTCATACCCTTCTCTTTTCAGTGCTTTATAAACCGCTTCTCCTGACCTTAAAGATACCTCTCTCTCCGCCGAGTCTCCACCCATTAAGACACCGATTCTCAGTTCTGAAGAAATAATCATTGAAGAAAAATCCCAAATAACAAATTCCAAATCACAAA
>JAGGUG010000016.1 GCA_021158625.1 Candidatus Omnitrophota bacterium
AAGAGATAGAAGGTTTGGAGATAAAAGAGGGGATAATAAACAAAATTGAACTTAATGTTGACGAAGGCATTAAGAGTTCAAGCGGTGATTATGAAGTGGGCGTTGACCTTTCTGCTTTAAGCGACACGGAAAGGAAAAAATTTGATGGAGCGACTTTTGCTGTAATTGTAACCAGAGCAGACGTCGCTCCCGGCGAGAAATCCCACATTTTCTTTACTGAAGATTCCCTACATGCAGAAGACACCAGAGTAAAAATCATTGTTCATGACCTGTCCGATGGCATCTATAAAAATGAGTTGGTTATCTACGACAAAGACCCGCGCGAGAATGAAGATTACAAGATGAGCAAATTAGATGAGGTGCTTTATAAACAGGTGGAGATAGATAAAACAGCCGACGGTGAAATTGAAAGATTAGATACCCCGATAGTTTATCTGAACGGCGAACAGGTAAAGAAAGATACAGAAATTACTTCTCCTTCAGGAACAATCAATTTTGATTTCCGCTACAAAGGCGATGAACCCTGGAAATTAGAGAGCTATCTTATAATTAGAAAAGATTTAACTCTTTCAGAGAGAGACGATGACTATGTAAAATATCTTGACCCGCAGGTATATCACAAAAAATACGGTAGTTTCTATGACACTGGCGCTGACTTGGAGGGAGGTCATTTAATAGATGGTCATACCTATGAATACTCTGTAATTGCCTTAGGTGAGAATATCGCCAAGAGCGAACCCAGCCCTTCTTTGATTGTTAAGATAGATACAGAAGAAGCAGTAAAAGATAAAGTGGAAATTAACGCTGGTAGAAATACAGGTGAATATAGTGGAACTGATAAGGGCTATATTGATGAGGGTGGTGGCAAAGCAGAACTGAGATTTTCTAATTGGAATTATGAACACGAAGGCAAGACATGGACACATACAGAGACTACAGGGGCAGAGCCGGATATGGATGCTTTGCCTGATTACAGCGGTTCCAACGGAGAAAGGATTACGATAGAAGGAAAAGGTGATTGGGTCTGGAGCGATATTGAAAGCGATGCCGCTCCCGATATGGATGCTTTGCCTGAGCGGAGCGGTCTTAATGGAGAAAGAGTTAGTGGCGATGGCGGGGATTGGGTCTGGAGCGATATTGAACCCAATATGCATCCTACTGAACCCGCGCCTGATTATGTTGGTCAACAGGGAGAGACAGTAGTGAATTTAAAAGATAGAGGAACTTGGGTCTGGAGTGATGTTGAGGGAAGTGCCACTCCAGATATGGATTCCTTGCCCGACCGCCCAGGTGCCTATGAAGGAGAAAGGGTTTCCGACGAAAGTGGCGCTTGGGTCTGGAAGAATAATGAATGGATCTGGCAACCCTGGACAAAAGGTTGGAATTGGCAACCCTGGACAAAAGGTTGGAATTGGCAACCCTGGACCAAGGGCTGGAAATGGGAGCCGCACACCTGGAAGGTCTCTCATCGCTCCTATGATGGTGATAATCCCGAAGTTATGGAAGTAAAGATTATTGACACAAGAGGAACCGAGACAGAGGATGACGATATTAAATACGACTCTATATTTATTGATGTAAATTACAGCAATCCACAACATTATTATGATGAGATTTTACAGACCTATGTGGAGACAAATCCAGTGCTCCAGCATATGTTTGCTGATGGCACTTATGAGATAAAAGCAAGATTTTGGGAAGAAAATCCGAAAAATAATTTTGACCAGAAAGCCCCCGGAGAGTGGAGCACATTTACCTTAAAAGTAGAGCAACCCTGGTGGAATGATAGAAGTAGTTGGCCCGAGATGAATTTAAATAAAGATTTAATTCGTCCGGATAAAGAGTGCAAGACAGATGGTTTCTATGTCGGCTTGGAGAGTATACCGTTAGCCGCTGGTATTGATTATTATGAAGTTCAGGTAGATACAAGTGGCAAAGGATTTACTGATTTGGAGAATAAAGATGAATGGATAACTATAAAAATCTCAGCCGAAGATTTCGTTAAAGAAAAGAAGGTTTTTATTCCTATTCAGGGCAAAGAACATCTAATTAAAAAGACAGGGAGAATTTCTGGCCCTGACGGCTCTTACGATTACGATTATTGGAGCGGTAAGTATTCCGTAAGGATGCGTGCCGTGCGCGAAGATGCCGATCCTTTCCGCGACGATAAAGAAGCCCATAGCCCTTGGTTGCATTTAACCAAAAAAATTGCCGTACCCGATAAATTATTTGTTGATGAAGATGCGATAAAAGATGCAAAAGCGGCAGAGATCGAACCTCAGGTTCTTGTTCAAACCCAGCCTGTAGTAGTTAAAGATATAGATTTTGAAAAAGGAAAGGAACTTCTTACTGAAATTGGAGAGGAGGTAATAAAGGATGCGAAGGAGATAAATAGAGATAGAGAGGAGAAAAAGGCAAGCGTAGTTAGTATTTTAGAAGAGAATTTAAGTGATGAGAAGGAATTAGAACAGGCAAAGGATATCGTTGAGGCAGAGGATTATAAGGCCCTAATTACTTTCTTAAAAGGTTTGAAGAAAGAGATGCCTTCTGAAGCGTTTAAAGAAATAGAGGAAGCCATTAATGCGATAGAAGAGATAGATGAAAGAAAAGAGAAGTTGCTTGAAGATTTAGAAAAGAGATTATCTGCTAAGGAATTTGCCGAGGCAGAGAAACTTCTTGGCGATATAACAACAATAGAGGTTTATCAAGATTTGCTGGCTAACGAAGAAACCTTGTCCGAAGCGAAACTTCAGACAGTCGCTGATATTGACTACGCAAAAAGATATACCGAATCTAACCAATACCTTAGCGAACAAGGCAGTTTTGAGGTTTATGAAGATACTGTGAGCAGATACTACGATGAAGATGGCAACCTTTTACTTGAAATCCGCGCCCGCAATAACAACGCCAG
>JAGGUG010000047.1 GCA_021158625.1 Candidatus Omnitrophota bacterium
AAAGTCTTATTCCAATCAAAAAGCAATCCCCCTACGTTTAACGATCATTCTCCTTTTCCTCTATGCTAATAGCTATGGGGCAACTGAGTTGCCATCAATCTTTTTTACAGAAGACAACTTCGCGGTATAAGGGAAGATATCCACCGCTGGAGTGCTCCGTGATTTGTCTAACAGGACACGCATAGTTGCCGCAAGGACAAGGTTCGTAGAAAGCATAACAATGGCGAGAGGCACAACGTACTGATATACGTTTGTATGTGGTCGAAGTGCACCAACAATCGAGGTTGGAACCATTGCAGTTTCCGATGTTTTTGTTGGTAATGCATGTGCAGCTCTCCGCGAAACTCTGATAACAAAACCATGTCTCGCAAGCCTTACCCCCCGTCTCCGCATACACCGTATCCCCATCATCTCCTCTGGGGAATCTGTTCTCGAAGGAAAGAAGTTGAGGTTAGTTTTTTTGCCTTACTTGCACACCGGGAGTGCAAGTGGGTAATGTTCTCGAAGGGTCAGTTTTAATAAAACTTCTGTTATTCTTATTTGACAGGCAAATTTGAAATTGATATACTAAACCTAGTTTCGTAAACAGGAGGTAATTAATGGCTAAACCAAATCCTTTTACTCCAAAATCAGGGTGGGAACCGCATGTATTTGTAGGACGGGAAAAAGAAATAGAATTTTTTAAGAAAAAGTTAGCGGAAGCCATACGTGGACGTTGCGATCACTTCTTAATTTTAGGCGATTGGGGGATAGGAAAAACCGCACTTTTAAAAGAATTTAAAAAAATCGCGCAGGAGAATAAATACTTGACCTCCCTTATTTCTATTGGACAATATAAAGAAGGAAGTCCTTTTATAGATGGCGTTAAGGAATTAATAGAGCAAATATCTTTAAAATTACCGATTAATATTGCCAAATTAAAAGCTTTTACCAAAAAGATGAATATGCTTGGTATTCAAATACTGGGTAGTGGTTTTCAGTTTTCTAAAAGAGTAGAGAGTATGAATCCCCAACCATTTCTTCTAACCGCTTTATCTGATATCTGGAGAGATTTACAATCTAAAACTGAAGTGATCGTAGTTCTCTTAGACGATGTTCAACATTTTTCTCCAATCTCAGGTATATTTACTATTTTAAAGAATGTCTTAAGTGACGAGGAGATAGTCAAAAAAACAAAATTTTTATTTATTTTATCCTGTACTCCTGCTGAATGGATGCAGTTCTTGAGAAAACACCACCCTATTGGAAGATATTTCACTCCCAGACTCAGTTTGAAACAACTATCAAAAGAAGAAACTCTAAGGGTTATTAATGAAATATTACTAGATAGTGGAGTAACTTTCGATCCCGTTATCAAAGAGCGAGTTTTCGAATATACGGGAGGGCATCCATACGAACTTCAACTACTGTGCAGCAATTTATATGATAATCAAATTGGCGGGAAGGTCACTGAAGAAGTTTGGAAAGTCTCTCTGCAGGAAACGCTCAATAGTTTAGGTGAGATATTATTTGATTCTCTCTACGAAGAAGCAAGCCCTAAGGAACGAGAATTATTATGTATTATGGCGCGCTATATAAAACCATTGAGTTCAAAAGAGGTAACCTCCAAACTTAGGAAACACATGCCGGAATTCCCATTTAGTAATACGGGAACTTATCTCAATAGGTTAGTATCGAAAGGATTGTTGAAAAAGAGGGGCAGAGGAATTTTTTCTTTGCCAGATAGAATGTTTAAGGAATATATTCTACTTAGAGTAGAATAAAAATACAGTTTACACAAGAATACTCAAAATATGTAAAATTTGTATTTTCTTAGCAGTAATTACTGCATACAAAAAATTTCTAAGTAATAAAAGTAAGTAGTCATTGTAAACAAAAAGCCCCGATTTCTCGGGGCTTTTTTACTTTATTAACTTATTCTCTTATCAACTTATTTTCTTATTTTCTCTTAATTTGGGTTAGTCTTTTTTACAGAAGACAACTTCGCGATATGAGGGGACGTTAGAGCATAAACCTGTCTCTGGGCAGTCGCGGCCTTCACAAAACAGCCTACGAGGGCTACACCAAATCTGCTCCGTACAGGAAGTGCATCTACTCCCATGGAACCATACAACGTCGATTGGAGACCAGCATGCATCATCGTGGAGGCAATTCCAGTAACGTGGTAAGTCGCAGAGGAAGTGTGCATGGTAGTCACTCCCCCCCGTCTCCTCATACACCGTATCACCATCATCACCTCTGGGGAATCTGTTCTCGAAGGAAAGAAGTTGAGGTTAGTTTTTTTTGCCTTACTTGCACACCGGGAGTGCAAGTGGGTAATGTTCTCGAAGTTCAGTCTTTCTTACAGAAGACAACTTCGCGGTAGGCAGGAACGGTAGACGCGGGGTCTGTCTCGTCGTCAAATGCATAAGTCGTTGCGCCCTGTGTACAAGGGCAGTCTGCCATGGAAAATCTTATACAAGCGTTAGTACCCTGAAAGCAAAATCGATCACAAGCCCCACAAGCCGTTCGAAACGTATAGGCGTCAAAGCAGATTTCAGCTATTATGCGGTCTTTATAGGAATGACTGTGAGTATCACAACCCCCCGTCTCCTCATAAACCGTATCCCCATCATCTCCTCTTGGGAATCTGTTCTCGAAGTTCAGTCTTTCTTACAGAAGACAACTTCGCGGAAAGGGGGGATATGTGAGCAGGGATTCACGTTGTAACTCCCCGTGAACTGTCTTGGTTGCTGGAGCTTATTTACCTTATGGTCGCAAGCAACGTAGCTATAGCTAATCTGGTAGTAAGAGCAATAGTCGGAATGGCACGTGTAGAGTAGACATTTGAAAGTCAATGGGACAGAGAATTGCCAGTGGCTGTGGCACTCGCGCCCCCCCGTCTCCGCATACACAGTATCCCCATCATCACCTCGTGGGAATCTGTTCTCGAAGGATAGAATTTACTTGGTTAGAGTAGGAAGTTATTTAAGTGGGGTTGAGGTTGCTAGATATAGATATGGTGGATGCTAAATTAAAAGGAAAAGGTCTTTATCTTCTCTT
>JAGGUG010000033.1 GCA_021158625.1 Candidatus Omnitrophota bacterium
GCCATTTCAATCATTCGGTCAATGGCTTCGCCGGCCGGAACCATTGGAAAAACATCCTCTTCTTCCTTAACTATAAAATCCATAACCACCGGCTTTTTGATATTCAGGGCTTTTTTTAGCGTGGCAGTAACATCTTCCTCTCTAATAACCCTGAAGCCCACCGCACCGTATGCCTCGGCTAATCGGACAAAATCGGGGTTAACCAGATAGGTATGTGAATATCGCTTTTTGTAAAATAATTCCTGCCATTGTCTCACCATTCCTAAATAACTGTTGTTTAAAATGGCAATCTTAATTGGTAACTTATTTAAAACGGCAGTGGTTAATTCCTGAATATTCATCTGAATGGAGCCGTCGCCGGCAATATCAAATACTACTTTGTCCGGCGAACCAAACTGAGCGCCGATAGCCGCCGGTAAACCATAACCCATTGTGCCCAATCCGCCGCTGGAGATAAAGGTCCGCGGTTTTGTGTAGTTATAAAATTGGGCCGCCCACATCTGATTTTGACCAACCTCGGTAACGATAATTGCCTCTCCTTTGGTCAACTTGTAAATCTCTTCTATTACATATTGGGGCTTCAATCCCCCCTTCCGGCTATAGCGCAAAGGATTCTTTGCCTTCCATTCCTTGACCTGGGTGAGCCAATCTTCAATATCTGGTTTCTGAACAATCTTATTCAACTCTTTCAAGACATTTTTAGCATCGCCGACAATAGGAACATCAACAGGGATATTCTTACCAATAGTCGTAGGGTCAATATCAATGTGAATTACCTTTGCCTCGGGGGCAAATTTTTCTGTATCGCCGGTAACCCGGTCGTCAAAACGAGCACCAATAGCAATAATCAGGTCAGAATTCATAATGGCGTAATTGGCATAAATCGTGCCGTGCATTCCTAACATCTTTAAGGACAAGGGATGCGTCTCTGGAAATGCCCCCAGCCCAAGGAGTGTAGTAGTTACTGGAATAGAGGTTTTTTCAACTAATTCCTTTAACTGCTGGATAGCATTGGCAATAAGCACACCACCGCCGGCATAGATAATTGGCTTTTTGCTTTCCTTTATTAACCTCGCAGCCTTCTTTATTTGGCCGGGATGGCCTAAATAAGTAGGTCTATAACTGCGCAGTTCTATTTTTTCGGGATATTCAAATTCGCTTTCTTCAATTGTGACATCTACAGGGAGGTCAATCAGCACAGGGCCAGGTCTGCCGCTGGAGGCGATATAAAACGCTTCTTTAATTATCCTTGCCAGATCACCTGTTTCTTTAACTAAATAATTATGTTTGGTTATCGGACGGGTAATTCCGGTAACATCGGCTTCCTGAAAGGCATCGTTGCCAATCAGTTTTTTTCTTACCTGACCGGTAAAGATAACCATCGGGATAGAATCCATATTCGCCGTAGCAATACCGGTAACTAAGTTTGTAGCCCCCGGACCAGAGGTAGCTATACAAACCCCTACCTTGCCGGTTGCCCGGGCATAGCCATCGGCGGCGTGGGCCGCCCCCTGCTCATGGCGGGTGAGAATAAATTTTATTGGGGAATCGTAAAGGACATCAAAGATAGGCAGTAGAACTCCTCCAGGTATGCCGAAGATATACTCTACCCCTTCTTTTTTTAATGCCTCTACTAAAATCTGTGCTCCTTTTAGTCTCATAGTGTTCTTATTTTAGCCCTAATTATTGTTTTTGTCAATTAAAAAAAGGTCAAGTATAATGCAAAATCTCCTCCGAACTACCCTTTATAAATATGCGCCAGATGACTAAGCCGACAAACTATTTCATAGGGAATTGTCTTACTTAATTTAGCCAATTCCTCAACCTTTATTTGTTTATCCCCTTGCTGGCCGATTAAAATAACTTCATCCCCTATTTTGACATCCCCATTTACACGCACCATTGTTTGGTCCATACATACATTGCCTACAATTGGAAAAGAATTTCCTCTTATTAAAACCCTTGCTTTGTTAGATAAACTATGAAAATAACCCTCACCATAACCTATAGCGAGAACTGCAATTCTTTCCCTTTTGGAAGCAATCCAGGTCCTTCCATAGCTCACACTCCAGCCCTTTGGGATATCCTTTATATAAACTACTTTTGTCCTCCAGGAAAGAACAGGTTTTAACTTGAGTTTCTTACTCAAATAAAGATTAGGATAAATCCCGTAAAGAATCAAACCCGGCCGAATGAGATTAAGCCATGTCTCAGGGGAATTTAGAAAAGCAGTGCTGTTAGCGCTGTGCTGATAGATAAAATTAATCCCTTCTCTTGTTAGGCCCCGTAAAAAAGCCTTAAACCTTCTGATCTGGGAAAGAGTAAATCTTCTATCCTCGGCGTCGGGGAAGTGGGTGAAAACCCCCTCTAATTGGAGATTTTTCCGACGAGAGATATACTTAGCCAATCTTATCCCTTCCTCTGGGAAAACCCCCAGTCGCCCCATCCCTGTATCAATCTTAAGGTGAACCTTAACCTTTTTATCCCTTCTCGCAGCCTGTTTACTTAATAAATCGGCTATCCTTCTACTGCACACGGTTTGGGCAACCTCATACCTTACTATCTCTTCTGCTTCTTCTTTGCAAGAGATGACTCCTAAGTTTAAAATAGGGGTCTTAATTCCGGCTTTCCTTAACTCCCTTGCTTCATGGAGGTCAGAAATTCCTAAATAATCGATTCTTTCTTTAACCAACGTTTGAGAAACCTTGAGCAAACCATGCCCATAAGCGTTGTCTTTTATTACAGCCAATATCTTTACCCCATTAGAAGTAATTTGCCTCTGGCGGATGCCCTGCCTATGGCGGGGACTTCTAACGGGGTTTGCCTTATTGGCTAACTTCTTTCTTATCTGGCGAAGGTTATACCTTAATGCAGAAAGATTTATTTCAACCCAAGTGCGTTTCATTTTATAGGTGGAATTAAATACCTCGGCGAAAGCGAATTGATGTCGTCGCTTTTACCTCTTTTTAATCTCTCTAATCCTAATTTAGCAATTACTGAAGCATAAGGAAACCAGAATTTGCGGGGAAGAAAGCTTACATCCTTTTTTGCCCGAGCAATAAAATCCTGATATTTTTCTAGCCCATCTCCCAAGAATATAGTTTTTTGTATTCGCCTTGGCGAACCCCCTTGCCTATTCAATTTTTTTAACAAATCTTTGATCTTAATCACAGAATAATCTATCTTTCTCTTTAGTCGCCCTGATTTAGTAATTTCATATATCGCCGAATAGACCCTTTCCTGCTTCGCGTCAATGACCGGACAAACTAAGGTCTTTGCCCGAACTTCTGTCCGAAGCGAAACTTCGGACAGGCTATTAACATTCTCCGCCAGCGCATCCAAGGACAACACTCCGATTACCTTTTTCCTCTCGCCAAAAGTCAGTCCCTTTAAGGTGGCCAAACCAATGCGCAAACCGGTAAAAGACCCCGGCCCAACATCAACAGCAAAAGCGTCAATATCCTTTAAAGAAAAGGAGGAAACACCCAATATATCCTTTATCGTCGGTAGAAGCTTCTCCGAGTGCTTGAGTCCTAAAAAATGATTTTCTTCTTTAATTAGCTGACTGTCGCTGAATAAAGCCACGCTGAGCATCTCACTGGAAGTGGAAAAAGCAAGAAGAGTCATAATTCAGGCTGCAGGTCTCGGAAGTTACCAGTTGCCAGTCTCCAGTCACCAGAGAAAACTACTGGTGACCTGGTAACTTGGTGACTTGGTGACCTCCTACTATGGGCTTGCGGCGTGTAGCAGAATAAGATATTCCTATCTCTCTCTCATTCAAACTCACATACTTCATCTCTATCCTAATATACTCACTTAGATATTTTTCTATCTTCTCTGCCCATTCAATAAGCACAACCCCTTTATTATCCAATAAATCCGGATAGCCAATCTCAGTTAATTCGGAGAAATCCTTTAAGCGATAAAGGTCAAAGTGATAAATAGGAAATTTCCCCCGGTATTCCTTCAAGATAACAAAGGAGGGGCTATTTACATAAATATCCTTGGAGACACCCAATCCCCAACTTATCCCTTGAATCATAGTTGTTTTGCCGCTCCCCAATTCTCCGAATAGAGCAACGATATCACCCTTTTTTAATGATCCAGCAATTTTTTTTCCTAATTCTTGAGTCTCTTGGGGAGAGTGGGTAATTGTCTCAAAAGTGTCGATAGCCATTTATCCTTAGCTTCCTTCCATCAGAGGATTCTATAATATTCCTTCTGTCGTTAATTTCTCCGATGATGCGCGCCAGTTTCTGAGCAGCTATTTTTTGAGCCGTTCTTTTGCTTGCAGTAAATAACAATTCAAAATCCTCTCCGCCGTATAACGCTTTCTTTAAGTCGCCTTTTCCTCTCTTGGCCGCCGCCGAAATAGGAATTTTTTCTAAAAAAATCTTTGCCCCCTTCCTGCTCTGTTTTAAAATACGCCATAAATCCAAAATCAAACCATCGGAAATATCAATCATTGAATGAATCTTGAAATTATTTACCAAGTATTGAGCTTCTTTTAAGCGAGGAGTAAAATTCAAATTTTTCTCTGAAATAGAACCGCCCAGAACCCCGGTTACCAATATGACATCTCCCTCTCTTGCCCCTGAACGAAGAACCAACTTTTGCTTAAGCACCTTTCCTAAAAGAGCAATATTGATAATTAACCTCCTGCTTTTTATAGTATCTCCGCCAACAACATTAATCTTAAATTTTCGGGCAATCGTTTTAATTCCTGAGTATAATTGCTCAAGAGAATCCAATTCTAAATTTGGTGGCAATCCAAGAGAAACGAGGCAATATTGAGGAATTCCACCCATTGCCGCAATATCACTGATAGAGCAAGCCAAAGACTTCCAGCCAATATTATAAAAGAGCCTGACCTTACTTGCACCCCTGGGGCGCAAGTGGGTAAAGTGGACTCCTTCCAATAGCATATCAGTGGTAAATAATAGATACTCTTTGTTGGAATATTTTAGAACAGCTGTATCATCGCCAATTCCCTTGAGTACAGTTCTATCTATCTTTGTCTCGCGGGCAATTTTATCAATTAAGTCTATTTCTCCAATTTCACCAATTTCCATCTTAAATTGATCGAGGTTAAACAATCAAGCAAGGAAGATAAAAAATCCTTTTTTAGAGATCCACCCCCAATATCCGACACAGCCCTATTATTATCGGAAAAATTGCCCTGATCAGCCCCATAAATATCAGTCCCATCAGAATAAGAAACCCGTAAGGCTCCAGACGGGCATAAGAATAGGCAAACTCGCGTGGCAAGAGTCCCATCAAAACCCTCGAGCCATCTAAAGGAGGAATAGGGATTAAATTAAATACACCTAAAATCATATTGACAAAAATACCTATCTGAAAAAGCGGACTCAAAAGTCCTAAAAACGGAATCTTCAGTAATATAGAAAGCACAATCGCACAGATAAAATTGCTTGCCGGGCCGGCTAATCCTACCCAAACCATATCCTGCCGGGGATTCCTCAGATTATTAAAATTTACCGGTACTGGTTTAGCAGCAGCAAAGGCAAATGTTCCCCGGGTAATTAAGAGTAAAAACAACGGAAGAAAGATACTCATCATTGGGTCTATGTGTGCCAATGGATTTAAGGTCAGCCGACCGGCATACTTTGCCGTAGGGTCGCCTAATTTATAAGCCACCCAACCGTGGGCATATTCATGAACCGAGGCAAAAACAGCTAACACAATTACAAATAAAAGAATATTCATTGGTTCACCTCAAAAAAGAATCCCTTTCATCAAAAATATCCCCGTAATCATCAGAGAATTGTGTAAGATATGAATGGTCATTGAGGGAATTAGCGAATCGCTCTTTTCATAAACATAGGCTAAAACCACTCCTAAGAAGAATATAGGCAGAAAGGCAAAGAGGTTTTGGTGCAAAGCGGCAAAAAAAGTTGCCGTAATTATAATAGAAAAAAATACCCCTGTTTTCTTTTTGAGCGCCGGATAAGCAAATCCCCGAAAGAAGATTTCCTCAATGATTGGTCCGATAATCGCCCCTAATAAAAACAAGAAGATTAAAAAAAGGATATTTTTTTCTTCAAGAATGATATTTGCTAAAGGATGTACTGGTGGTTGATAATTCAGCCGCTGTGCTAAACTCCCAAGAAAAACAACTAATAGAACTAAAATAGGTATGATAGCGATATAGGTTGTAACTCCCAATTTTATTTTCTTAAAGAAATGTTTAAAATTTATTCCTAAAGAGGTAATCTTCTGTTTATACTTTTTAAGCACAAAATAAAAAACAAAAAATAAAGCGAGAAGGTCAACGATTCCTGCACTAATAATGGACCTTAGATTAGAATGAAGATTAACTAAAAACAGGCGAAAAAGAAGGTATAAAAAAATATGGATAAAATAAGCAAAAAAGAGGAGCAATATTATTACCCTCGCGATATCTCCTATTTCCCAGTTAATCCTAATGGAGACTTCTGAAAATCTATTTATTATTTCTTTTCCTTGTAGTTTCAAATAACAAAATCTCATTAATAAAACTATCCCGCTTATTAAAATCAATGTAAAAAAGAAACTAATAACCGATAATTTCTCTTTCAAACTTTTATTCTCAGCAACTACTTTGCTTAATTCCTCCGCTTTTATCTTTTGAGTTAAAGAGCTTGAACCAAGTGTAGGTATCTCTTTGTTGCCAGGCTGAATAGCGAAATTAAAAAGGACAATAAAAGCCAGCATTAAAAAGTAGATTCCTTCTTGACGAATGAGTTTCTTTAACATATAACTGAACTTTGGCAAATTCTCGCCAAAGTTCAGAAAATCTCAAATCACAAATTCCAAATCACAAATAAATCCTAAATCTCAATGACCGAATGACCGAAACAATCGCCTTGAATTGGGTCATTGTAATTTGGTGCTTGTGATTTATTTGTTATTTGATGCTTGGTGCTTGGAATTTTTTTATTCCAGCAATGCCTTTATTGTTTGTGCATTCTCTATAGCATAGGCATTGTAATCATTATTAAAATAGATATACACATCTAAACCCTTTTGTAAAAAATCTTTTATATAACCTGCCCATTTTTTCAAGTCCTTCTCAGAATAAGAAGTAGTATATCTCGCGCCGTGCATTCGGATATATACAAAATCAGCAGTTGTCTCTAAGCAAAGCGGGAAACCCTCCATACTGATAATGCAATGAGCAATATTAAATTTACTTAAAAGACTAAAGGTTTCTTTATCCAGCCAGGAAGAATCTCTAAACTCTATCGTTTGCCTGAGAGTCTGGGGAAGATTAGCCAAAAATGACTTCAGTAGATTAATATCTTTCTTCAATGAAGGCGGCAATTGGTAAAGGATTGGACCTAACTTTTCCTTTAACAAAATAACCCGACTCAAAAAAACTTCTAAAGAACCCTCTATGTTCACCAACTTCTTGTAGTGCGTAATTGTTCGACTTGCCTTTACACTAAAGATAAAATCTGGCGGTGTTTTCTTATACCAATTTTTAAAACTCTGGATTGTAGGCAGGTGATAAAAACTATTGTTTAACTCCACAGTGGAAAAATAGCGGGAAAAATAAGGCAGCAATTCACTTTTTAAAATATCAGCCGGATAAAAACGCTCTACCCAGTGCTCGTAATACCATCCGGAAGTGCCTACAAAACATGGCATAACTTCGTTATGCCTGATTACAGGTATTATTAGAGGCAACTTCTCTATCGCCTCTATAAGGATACACAGATTAAACTCTGATTACAAAGATTGCTGAAATTATCGCTGTAATCTTAATTTAATCGCTGTAATCAAGCGAAGCTTAACCTTCAATCTCTAATATCTTTTTAATCCTCTCCAAAGCGACCTTTAATCTTTCTTCTTTTTCTACCAGAGCAAAGCGGATAAATCCCTCTCCATATTCGCCAAAGCCGGTTCCCGGAGCAACCGCCACCCCTCCCTCTTCTAACAACAATTGGGTAAACTCCATTGAGGTCAATGCCGAGTACTTAAGGGGAATACGCGCCCAGATGTAGAAGGTCGCCTTTGGCGTCTCCACATCCCAACCAATCTTCCTCAAGCCATCTACAAAAAGGTCTCTCCTCTTTCTATAGGTTTCTACTGTTCTCGCGACACAATCCTGAGGCCCGGACAAGACCTTTATAGCTGCAGATTGAATTGCCCGAAACAAACCGAAGTCAATATAACTCTTTGTCTTTTTTAAACTGGCTAAAATCTCGGCATTCCCAACACAGAAACCAATCCGCCAACCCGGCATATTGTAAGATTTTGAAAGGGTATGAAATTCTACGCAAAAATCTTTCGCCCCTTTCACTTGCAGAATAGAAGGCGCTCTGTATCCATCAAAAACAATATCCGAGTAGGCAAGGTCATTGCCGATAATAATCTCTTTTCCCTTCCCCCAATTAACTACCTCTTTAAAAAAATCAAGGTTTACCACAGCAGTAGTAGGGTTATGTGGATAACTCAGAAAGAAGAGTTTAGCCATCCGGATTATGTTTTTATCTAACTTTCTTAAATCAGGTTTGTATCCATTTTCTTCTTTGAGAGGAAGGTTATAGAGAATTCCGCCAGCCATAATCACCCCGTTAAAATGCACCGGATAAGCCGGCGAGGGAACCAGAGCAATATCATCATTGTTTAAAAAGGTAAGCGAGAGATGAGCAATGCCTTCCTTGGAGCCAATAAGCGGAAGAACCTCTGTCTCTGGACTGAGCTCAATTCCAAAACGCTCCCCATACCACTTAGCAATTGTCTGTTTTAGCTTTTTCTCAATCTTCCCATTTTCCCGAGAATAACGCTGGTTTTCTTCTTGCTTGGCGGCACGGTATAATTCCTCAATCGCCTCTGGAGGAGGTGGCTGGTCAGGGCTCCCCATACTCAGGTCAATAACATCTACACCTCTCTGGATTACTTTTTCTTTTAATTCATCAACTACCGTAAATAAATAAGGCGGCAATCTTTTTAATCTATTTGCTGGATGCATAACTTCTCCTTTAACTTTGGCATCTCTGCCAAAGTTAAGAAATCCCAAATCACAAATTCCAAAATCACAAATAAATTCCAAATCTCAATGACCGAATGACCAAAACAATTACCTAAAAAACACCTCTTTCTTTTTTTCTTTGTTTCGGTAATTGTAATTTTGGGCTACGAAGTGGCATTTAACAGGGTCAATTGATTTGTTTGTTATTTGATGCTTGGAATTTGGTGCTTGTTTAATCAACCTCTCCAACCTTCCTCCCCTACCAAGGAGACAAACCGACAACCGCAGATATTTTCACTTTTTACTTTACCTTCTATCTTCCTCACTAAAGTAAGCATTTGACTAAACTTATTTCCCAAAGGAATAACCATCACTCCGCCTTCTTTTAACTGCTCAAACAAAGAAGGTGGAAGACTGGGAGCGGCGGCAGTAACTATTATCTTTGCATAGGGAGAAAACTCTGGCCATCCCTTAGTGCCATCCCCAACTTTTATTTTTACCCGGTTAAATAATCCCGAATAAGTCGGGATTCCGCCTTTGCCGGAGTCAACAGCCTGAACCTCATACCCTAACTCAGCCAAAATATTTTTAGCCCGCCTGGCTAAAGAAGGGAAACGTTCTATTGAATAAACAGAACAATTGAGCTCGGCAAGGATGGCTGTTTGATAGCCTGAGCCGGTGCCAATTTCTAAAACCTTATCTCCTTTTTTTAACTCTAAACATTGGGTCATCAAAGCCACTATATAAGGCTGAGAAATTGTCTGTTCCTCTCCAATAGGAAGAGGATGATCAGCATAAGCAGAGTTAATAAACTCAAAGGGAATAAATCGATGCCGCGGGACCTTCAAAAAAGCGGATAAAACCTCTCTATCATTAATTCCACGGGGAATCAACTGCTCCTGCACCATCCTCCTCCGCTCTTCCTGCCAATATCTATCATCCTTGAGAAATTCCATCTTTTCGCCCGTTAGAAATTACCCTTAGATGAGATAAACCTTCCAAGTTTTGAAAGAGGTTCTCATCAGAATTCCTAACAGGGTTAATAACCAATCGCAAAAATCTCCAGGTGTCTATTATTGGCTTAATCTTACTTCTTTCTCTCCGATAGATAGTAGAAATGGGAATAGAAATAATTCGGCAACCCATTCTGCTTGCTTTCATAATCAACTCTGATTCTATCTCAAAATTAGAGGTTTCTAAATTGATATTTTTCAGTATCTTTGTCTTAATTAGACGAAACCCGGATTGAGTATCGGGAATTCTTTGTCCAACCATAGAAGATATGAGTCGTGACATAAATCTATTAGTAATCCGGCGAATAAAGGGCATTGTTTTTCTATCTATTCTGTTGCCCAAAATTAAATCGGCGTTAGTCTCTTGAAACTTCTGGATAAACTTGGGTATTTCCAGAGGGTCGTGCTGACCATCTCCATCCATAGTAATGAGAGCCTTGAAATCCTCTTTGAGAATCTCTTGAAAGCCATCGCGAAGGGATGCTCCCTTTCCTTCATTCTTACTGTGAGTAATAATAATCGCTCCTTCATCTTGGGCAATCTGCGCACTCCTATCTCTTGAGCCATCATTAACGACATATATACTATCGGAATAGCGGCGGCATTCTTTTACCAATTGTCCAATAGTCGCCTGCTCATTATAAACAGGGATAAGAATGGGGATATTCATAGTTCATCAAAATAATACCACTGTCCGGGATACCTGCGAATATATTTCTCAATTATTGCAATAATCCTCTGGGTAATCTCTTTTATATCCTTTTTCTCATTGCCACTTGGTTTATAAGATAGAGGTTTCTCAACAACAAATTTAAGCCGACCAGCCTCTCTCACTGTAAAACCGGGAACAATCAAGCTCTCTGTCTTAAGTGCAAACACTGCTGCTCCGCGAGGTATCAAAGTTTTTCGCCCAAAGAAGGAAAGCTCGAGCCCGCTACCGAAATAATCCTTGTCGTTCAGGAAGGATACGATTTCCTTTCTGCCAAGAGCCGCAAGGGTCTTTCTGGCTACATCTCTCGGAAAGATTACCTTAATTCCCTTTTCTTCTCTCTGGCGGAGAAAAAAATCCTGGACCTTACGATTAGAGTGCTCCAAGGCAATTGCATTTACTGGATAACCCAGCAGAGCGGCTATTGCTCCGCCTATTTCCCAGCTCCCTAAATGGGCGGTTATCCCAATGATCCCTTGTTTTTTTAAAAGAGCCGAATCAAAATTTTCTGCACCTTCAATTTTTATATTCTTCTTAATATACTCTCTATTTAATTTAGGAAAATACAAAAAGTCAACCAGATGCATAGCAAAATTTCTAAATGTCTCACGGGCATATTTGATTATCTCTCTCTCTGATTTATCAGGAAAGATAATCCTTAAATTTTTCTGGATAGTAAAGTAATCTCTTTTGTGCAGCCAACGATAAACATTGCTTATAGCCGAAGCCAATTTATAACTAAATTCTAAAGGTAAATGCAAGACAATCTCTTGACAGATTCTATAGACAATAAAAGGTGGGTCCTTCAGGAACATATTAATTTAGCAATATTAATCGCCGCTCGCGGCCTCCTGATTTTTTCTATCTCTCTTTGAATCTCCCTCAGCCTCTCCGGTTTGCTGAGCAGTCTCTTGGCAAGTACCGCCGCCTGCTTACTATTTTTCGCTTCTAAGGCAACACCTTGTTTCACAAGAAATTGGGTGTTTTTTCGCTCCTGTCCGGGAAGCGGATTTATAATTATCATCGGCAGGTTCTTCACTAACGCTTCGCCAGTAGTAATTCCGCCGGCCTTTGTGATTATCAAAGAAGAGATATCCATCAATTCATTAACATTATCCACATAACCTAATGCCCTTATTTTATTAAATCGAGGCTCTCTTCTTTTTAACCACTTTAAGAGGGACCTGTTTGTTCCAGCCACTACTAAAATTTGATAGGGCAAATCTAAATAGGCAAGAAGATAGATAATTGTTTTTATAGGTCCCATACCCTGCCCCCCGCCCATTATCAGAATATTGGGCAAATTGGGGTCTAAATTCAGTTCTTGAAATACCCTTTTTCTGTTTACCTCATCATCAAATTTGGGATGCACCGGAATTCCTAAAATTTTAATCCTCTCTTCTTCTATTCCTTCCTCCTCTAACCTTTGTTTGCTCTCCTCCGAGGAAACTACATAAAAGTCTACTCTCTCACTTAACCAGTAAGAATGGGGCATATAGTCAGTAAGAACACCGATGAGGAGGACATCTCGCGGTTTACAATCAGCAATCATCCCGCAGGGAAATGCCTGGGTGCAAATAACTGCATCGGGTTTAAAACTATCAAGCAAATACCTTAATTTAGGAGAATTAAATCTATGGATTAACTGGCGCCATTTTTTAACCTTGCGGAAGATAAACGGATTGTCATAGAGATACTCCCAAACCTCTGGTCTTCTCTTAATTATTCCAGTGTATGTTCTGTTTACCACTTTCTCTAAGATGGGGTTGGTGTAGTTAAAGGCATCTATGTTCAGTATCTCTGCTCCCGGATGAACTCTTTTTATTCCCTCCTCAACTGCCTGTGCTGCCTGGTGATGTCCAGAATGAGGGCTAATATACATTATCAAGATACGTTTCATTATCTTTCGCTCGGCTCAACTACTCCAAAGGTTCTCTCTACATCCACTTTGTTTATTCTAACAGAAATTATCTTATTTTTCAACTTATCGCTTCCTTTTAAAAGAACTTTAACATAACGCTCGGTGTAGCCCTTTAGGTAACCATCTTTATCTCTTTTATCTTCTACTAAGACCTTTACGCTGTTAGAGAAAGATTGCCTTTGGTGACCGACGGATACCTGCTTGCCCCGTAGCTCCGCCGCAGGCGGATGGTATCGGGGTGCTGTTCTGTTTCTAACGGGGCTTGCATCTTGATTCAGGAACCTTCGACGATAGTTATAAGAAGACTCTGTGGTTATCTCTTTGAGAAGATTGAGCCTTCTCTTAATCTCGACCGAACAAACCCTCTGGGGGAAACTTGCCGCTTTAGTACCTTCTCGTGGGCTATAAGAAAAGATATGAGTGCGAGTGAATTCTACTTTCTTTACCAACTTTAGCGTGTTTAGAAACTCTCTTTCTCCTTCACCAGGAAAGCCAACTAAGATGTCAGTAGTAAAGGAGAATAAAGGGTCTATTTTTCTAATTCTTTCTATTAAATTTAAAAAGTCACTACTGGTATAAGGACGGTTCATCCTCTTCAGGACAGCATCATCCCCGCTCTGAAGAGAGATATGGAGATGCGGGCAGAGTTTTTGGGAATCCCTAAATTTGGCGATTAAATCTTGAGTAACATCCTCTGGGTTTAGCGAACTCAATCTAATCCTTTCAATCCCCTTTATCTTTTCTAATTCCTCAATCAGGTCTATTAGATTCGTCCCGATATCCTTTCCGTAAGCCCCTAAATTAACCCCGCTGAGAATTATTTCCTTGAACCGATTATCGGCTAATTGTTTTGCCTCTGTTATAATTTGTTCTACATCTCGACTGCGAGATCTTCCCCGCAAATAAGGAATAATGCAAAAGGAGCAAAAGTTATCACACCCGTCTTGAATTTTGATAAATGCCCGAGTATGATTTTTAAAATAAGAGATGGTTTGGGGTTTGTCCGAAGCGAAACTTCGGACATTGAAAACTACCCCTTTAATATCTCTAATTCCACTAAATCTGTTATTCACTCCACAGCCAATAACTATCACTTTTGGCTGAGGGTTTAGTTTTAAGGCCCTGTTTATTAGATACCTTGATTTTCTATCGGCGGCAGCAGTAACCGAACAGGTGTTTATTAGATAGACATCCCCACCTTCCTCGACTTCCTGCCAGCCAATAGAAGCAAACTGCTCGCGCAGTAATTGCGTCTCATACTGATTGACCTTACAACCAAGGGTTTTGAAGGTGATGGTCATTTTTTAAGCTACAGGCTTCACGCTGCAAGCTGCACGCTTCAGGCTAAAAAATTCCAAATAA